>NZ_BAEB01000024.1:0-18233 GCF_000241225.1 Acinetobacter sp. NBRC 100985
GGTGGTACTGATGGTAGCCCAATCGACCTCGTCACTGGGGTGATTGATGGCATCACGGGTGGTACCGATAGTAGCCCAATTGATTTAGTCACTGGCGTGATTGATGGCATCACAGGTGGAACCGATGGCAGCCCGATTGATCTTGTGACTGGTGTGATTGATGGCATCACAGGCGGTACGGATGGCAGCCCGATTGATTTAGTCACTGGCGTGATTGATAGCATCACAGGCGGAACAGACGGTAGTCCGATTGATTTAGTCACTGGCGTGATTGACGGTATCACAGGCGGTACTGATGGCAGCCCGATTGATTTAGTGACTGGCGTTATCGACAGCATCACAGGCGGTACTGATGGTAGTCCTATCGATTTAGTCACTGGTGTAATCGATGGCATTACAGGTGGTACTGACGGTAGTCCTATCGATTTAGTGACCAATGCACTTACTGATGTAATCAATCCAGAAGATTCATTAGGAACAGTAACCAACTTACTTGGAAGCATTACTGGGGATCTAAACGGTGGTGTGCTTGGCGGATTGACTGGGCTTACAGATACAATTAGTGAAACCCTAAGTGGTGACTCACTCAATTATGTGACAGAAGCTATTGATGGTATTAGCGATAATTTTGGATTTGAATTCGACAGCGCAGATTTAGTTTTAAGTGTTGCTGAACCAACACAAACAATTATTAGCGGTGGCAACACAACTATCGATATTCTTCAAGACAGCGTAAGCACATTGTTTAGTGATACTACATTTGACAGTATTAATGATCTGATTGGTATAACACTCAATACAGATAGTGATCTTGCAAATAATACTGTAGATAATTTACTAACCGCCATCACAGGAACAACTTCAACCATTACAACTGTAGCGGATACAACAACTAGTGATAGCTCATTAACTGAGACTGTTACGCCTCAAACCTCTCTAACAAACTTAACTGACAACTTATTCCACAGCTTAAGCTTGTTCTAACTCACAAAGACGAAAAAGCCGCTGTCCTCAGCGGCTTTTTTATTATCTATCGAAAATATATAAAATTCAGACGTAAAAAAACCGCAATTAAGCGGTTAATTTCTTTAAGTTGGTGCGCTCAGAGAGATTCGAACTCCCGACCCCTTAGTTCGTAGCCAAGTGCTCTATCCAGCTGAGCTATGAGCGCATTACTTAGGTGCTTCACTTATCGTGAGCTAGTGTTACTTACAATCTTTACTTGGTGCGCTCAGAGAGATTCGAACTCCCGACCCCTTAGTTCGTAGCCAAGTGCTCTATCCAGCTGAGCTATGAGCGCCTTAAGTAAAGTGGCGGTGAGAGAGGGATTCGAACCCTCGATACAGTTACCCGTATGCATCCTTAGCAGGGATGTGGTTTCAGCCACTCACCCATCTCACCGTAACACGAGCGCAATAATACAAACTAAAAGCTCATTACACAAGCCATGATCCTTATTTTTTATGTTTTTTTAAATCAATCAAATATTTTTTAATCAATTTCTGTTTTTTTTCAGCATTTTTTGTTGTCGCGCTTGATAATATAGTCTTCTCTTCTTTTATTTAGATCATGTGCATAAATAGAATCTTGCAATCTTTGACGTGCAGTCCAAGTTTGAATGTCTTATGCTAAAGTGATCTGCCAAATGTGAATTGGAACGATATGACTAATAATTGGGTTGATCCCGAAGCAAAAGCAGAAGCTGAACGTTACGATAATCCTATTCCTAGCCGAACTCTTATTTTAACTACATTAGAACAATTACAAACTGCACAGTCTCATGCAGAACTCGTAGACCACTTTAATATTCCTGATCAAAAAAGTATTGATGCGCTGAATCACCGTCTCAGTGCTATGGTTCGTGATGGCCAGCTCATGAAAGATGGCTTTAAATATCAACCTGCCACAGATGCACCTAGTCATGAAGCAACGGTTTATATTAATAGTAAAGGTTTAGGCACGGCGAATATTGCAGGTCAAAATGATGTGTTGTTACCTGAACGCGAGTTACGTCTCGTCTTTAATGGTGATCGCGTTAAAGTGCGTCAGACTTCAGTAGACCGTAAAGGTAAAGCTTGGGGTTTTATCACTGAAGTCGTACAACGACGTGTAAAACAGATTATTGGTAAAGTCTCTGAACATCAGGGCGAATACTTTATTCAACCAAGCAATCCTAATCAGCATCAGCCAATTACCCTTGAAAAAGAGTTGATTGAACATGCCAATGCTAAAGTTGGCGATATGTTGCGTGTTGCAATTGACGATTATCCAACGCGTGAAGAGCTAGCAACAGGCCATGTGATTCAATCAATGGCGGATAAAGCAGATACGGAAATTATTATTCCGCAAACGATTTTAGAGTTTGGTCTGCCTTATGAATTTCCTGAAGCAGTAATTAAAGAAGCTGAAAGCTTCAAAGAACCTTCTGAACAAGATATTAAAGGACGCGTCGATTTACGTGATTTACCATTAGTGACAATTGATGGTGAAGATG
The DNA here is from genome assembly GCF_000241225.1 of Acinetobacter sp. NBRC 100985. NCBI lineage: Bacteria > Pseudomonadati > Pseudomonadota > Gammaproteobacteria > Moraxellales > Moraxellaceae > Acinetobacter > Acinetobacter sp. NBRC 100985. The sequence continues at coordinate 2,495 of NZ_BAEB01000024.1, forward strand.
CGCGTGACTTTGACGATGCTGTTTATGCAGAGAAACGTCCTGGTGGCGGTTATCGTGTGGTGGTTGCGATTGCCGATGTAAGTCATTACGTTCGTTTAGATTCTCCGTTAAATGAAGAAGCGGAAGAACGCGGTACATCAGTTTATTTCCCGCACTTCGTTTTGCCGATGCTACCTGAAGCATTATCGAATGGCTTATGTTCTTTAAATCCTCACGTTGACCGCTTATGTATGGTCTGTGACTTGAAGCTTTCCCGCGCGGGCAAAGTAACAGGTTATGAATTCTACCCTTCTGTCATGCATTCAAAAGCACGTTTGACTTATACCCAAGTCGGTCAATATTTTGAAGGTGCGACTGATGCCATTCCAGCGGATAAAACGATTCATAAATCATTGAATACGCTATTTCAACTTTATCAAACTTTAAAAGAGCTACGCGCCAAACGTCATGCGATGGAGTTTGAAACCGTTGAAACTTACATGACCTTTGATGAGTTAGGCGGAATCAAGGAAATCTTGCCGCGCACGCGTAATGATGCACATAAACTCATTGAAGAATGTATGTTGTTAGCGAACGTTGCCGCAGCAGAATATGCGTTAGAACATGATATTCCAATGCTGTATCGTGTGCATGAAGCGCCTGAATTCTCACGTATTCAAAAAGTTCGTGATTTTGTCAAACTACTTGGTTTGCCATTCCCTGAACAACCAACTCAAGCTGATTACCAAGCGGTGATTGAAGCAACCAAAGATCGTTTGGATGCACCAAGCATACATGCTGTGTTATTGCGTTCAATGATGCAAGCTTACTACGGCGCAAAAAACTCAGGCCATTATGGTCTCGCTTATGAAGCATATACACACTTCACTTCGCCAATTCGTCGTTACCCAGATTTATTGTTACATCGTGCAATTAAAGCTTATCTCGATAAGAAGGTTTACCCACTTTCTGGTGCTGCTCTAGATGATGCAGGTGAGCATTTCTCACAAACTGAACGTCGTGCTGATGAAGCCTCACGCAGTGTGACTACTTGGTTGAAATGTCACTATATGCAACAGCATTTAGGTGATGAGTTTGTCGGCATTATTAGTGCAGTGACTGAATTTGGTTTATTTGTAACACTCAAAGATCTTTATGTTGATGGCATGATTCATGTCAGCCAGCTCGGTGAAGACTTCTTCCTTTATGATCAAGCGAGTCAAAGCTTAATCGGTCAGAATCGTGGGCAATCGTTTAGCCTCGGTGATGAAGTGAAGATTCAAGTAGCAGGTGTGAATTTGGAAGAGCGTAAGATCGACTTCCAATTGATACAACAATTGACACATTTAGGTCGTGTGATTCGTCAAAAAGCACCCCGTACTGCGAATTCTTCTAGCTCAAACCGCGCATCAACAACGGAAGAAGTGTTTGGTAAAGCTCCATCATCTACGAAAGCGAAAGTCAGTGAGGATGGTGAAAAACCTGTACGTAAGAAAAAAGATAAGAACAAACCAAGTTCTTATACTAAGAAACCTGCTAAAAAAGCGTCTGCTAAGCCTGAAACTAAAGAAAAGGCAAAGAAAAAAGTGAAAAAGAAAAAGTCGAATGCGAAAGCAAAAACTGAGTAATTTATAATGGCTTTAGGGCTAACGCCCTAAAGCCATTCACTTTATACCAGCCAATCTCATGAAAATATTTTTAATTCTCTTTTTACTTCTACACTCATCTCAGTTATTTGCACAGACTCAAAAATCAATATCTTCGACATCTAGAGAAATACACCTAGATATTCCCATATTGTCTCTTTTTTCAGACTTTTCAAGCATTCAATCAGAATTCTCCCTGCAAGAATACAGACCTAATAAGAACTATATTCAGGAATCAAAACATTATTTTTTTGAAGCTCAACTTGTTGATATTAAATTAACCGAGTGGAAGGGGAAATTACATGAAATCAATTATACTCTTAAAACAGAAGATCCCGTTCAATTGAGAAAAATTCAAAAATATCTTTTCGAGCAATATAAAAAAAATTTCGAATGGGAGCTAACTATTGATAATGGATTTGGTAAATTCTATGAAAATTCCAATAAATCTATTCTAGGAATATATAGTTATTCTTTTGATCCTACGGTCTCTTTTCTCTCAAATGAATTAAGAGTAGAGGAAACTAAAAGACGTTTTCCTCATTTAAATGAGTGATACACATGGAGAACTCAAAATTATTTTATTAGCCTTGATTTCCCCTCTCCAAACCCCTACATCTATAACTATGTTTAAAGATGATATGGCAAAAAATACAATGACACTTCAGCAAGCAACACTCCCTACCCCACAGTTTGACAAAATCCAACTCGCCGACTTAAAACAACAAATTGAACAAAGCATCCAAGACGGACAAAACTTTTTAAATCAGCTCACAGAAGTTCCTCAGCTAGCTGAAGCACAATTGCAAATACTGAATCAAGTCGATCAACTTGAAAACAATATGAGCGAGTCATGGGGCATCTTGTCGCACTTAAATGCAGTCATGAATAATGCTGAAACCCGTGAAGTTTACCAATCACTTTTACCCAGTTTAAGCGAATACTACACTCAGCTTGGACAACACACAGCGTTGTATCAAACCTATCAACATATTCATGATAGCAATGTATTTCAAACATTAAGTGAAGCGCAACAAAGTGCGATTAAACTAGCTTTACGTGATTTTAAACTATCAGGTGTTGCACTCGAAGGTGAAGCAAAAAAACGTTATGCAGAAATCTCGGCACGTTTATCTCAGCTTTCTTCTGACTTTTCCAATCATGTACTTGATGCAACCCAAGCCTACTTTAAACCTTTAGATGAAGCACAGCTCAAAGGACTCCCACAAAGCAGTGTTGAATTATTAAAGCAATACGGGCAACAACGTGAGCTTGAACAAGCCGTCGCGACACTGGATTTCCCTGCTTATTTTGCGATTATGACCTATGCAGATGATCGTGAATTGAGAGAAGAACTGTATAAGGCTTATGTCACTCGTGCATCAGAACAATCTGATAAAGCCGAGTTCGATAATACCCCAGTGATGGAAGAAATTCTGAGCTTGCGTCAAGAAATGGCCCAACTACTTGGTTTCAATAGTTTTGCTGAATATTCTCTTGCCAGTAAGATGGCACCTGATGTTGAAACAGTAAATCAATTCCTTGTAGATTTAGCTGAACATGCACGTACCCCTGCGCTTGCTGAAATTGCAGAATTAAAAACAATCGCACAACAGGATAGTATTGAAGAATTAAAGCCGTGGGATGCAACCTACTATTCTGAAAAGTTAAAACAGCAACAATTCAATCTGTCTCAAGAAGCATTGAAACCATACTTCCCAGCGCCAAAAGTGGTGGATGGTTTATTCCAAATTGTTCAACGTCTCTACGGTATCCAAATTATCGAGCGCCAAGCACCTGTTTGGCAAAATGATGTCCGCTATTTTGAAATTGAAGATCAAGGTCAAGTGGTCGGTGGTTTCTACTTCGACCTTTATGCCCGTAATGGCAAACGTGGTGGTGCATGGATGAGTGGTTTCCGTTCTCGTGTACAAACTGAGAGTGGTCTACAAAAACCGATTTGCTATATGGTATGTAACTTTACTCCACCGATTGGCGATCAACCTGCGCTACTCACGCACGATGAAGTCATTACCTTATTCCATGAATTTGGTCATGGTTTACACCACATGCTGACAGAGGTGGACAACATCTCTGTGGCTGGAACACACGGCGTAGCATGGGATGCAGTCGAGTTACCAAGTCAGTTCATGGAATTTTGGGCATGGGACAATGAAAGTTTAGATGTACTCAGCGAACATACTGAAACTAAGCAAACTTTACCGCAAGAATTGCTATCTGCTTTATTGAATGCGCGTTTCTTCCAGTCAGGTATGCAAACTCTGCGTCAGATTGAATTCGCTTTGTTTGACTTAACCATTCACCGTCAAGCACCCGCTTTAAACAGCGAGCAAATCCAAACTACATTAGATGACATTCGAGCGAAATTTGCAGTTGTGCCCACTGTTCCATATAACCGTTTCCAACATAGCTTTAGTCATATCTTTGCTGGTGGATATGCAGCAGGTTATTACTCTTACAAATGGGCAGAGGTTTTGGCGAGTGATGCCTTCGATCGCTTCGAAAGTGAAGGTATTTTTAACACCGAGACTGGAAAAGAATTTAGAAAGTTTATTCTAGCAGTTGGCGGAAAAGATACAGCACTTGATGCGTTTCGCAATTTCCGAAAAAGAGAACCAAAAATAGATGCATTATTACGTCATCAAGGTTGGACGAACACCAATAAAAGCGCTTAAACTACGTCAATATTGTTCACAGGGTGTAATTAACTGACATGAAAAGACAGTTCATCGCGGGTGCTAAATGCCCAAAATGCGGAGCCTTAGATCGTGTCGTTAAGATCATCACTGTGGATGACGAGTGGATTGAATGTATCGACTGTGCTTATAGTGAAAAACGCCCGACCCATGTGGAAGAGCAACAACCTGCTGAGCCAGATGAAATTGGGGTGATACAATTCAAACCTCGTCATTTTGACTAGAAGGTTAGAAGATGATGTCCTCATATCAAAATGAAAACTCAAAATTATTATGGATGATAATCGGTGGGATCAGCATTGTTGTGGTGCTGATCTTTGCTGTTCAATGGTTCCTATCTCAAAATAATACAGATACAGCAGTAACACCGACAGCATCAACAAAACCTGTTGCTGAGAAAGCCGTTACCGCAAAACCAGAAGCACCTATCGCAACGGCAGAAACGACGCATGCTGCAAGTGAAGTTGCTGCACCAATTCAATTGGTTGAAGAGTCAATTATTAAAGACCCAATCCCTTCAAATGATGCGTTAGCAAAAGAAGAAATTGCAAAGCTTGATGACATTCATCACCAGCTGCAAGATCAAAAGCAAGAGTTAAAGCAGCAACATACGGATGCAGACACATTACTCAAGTTAAAAGAAGAGCAAATCAAGTTACTCGAAGCTCAAATTGCGGCGCAGAATAAATCTTAATAATCAAAGGCTTTAATCCATATTAAAGCCTTTTTTATTAATATCTTAATCCACAACCTGATTAGAGCGAGCTTTGAACTGAATCGGTTTTTGAATCGTTTGTGCAATTAAAATACCTATTAACGTTAAACCACCGCCTAGGTAATGAAAAGCTTGTAGATGTTCCCCCAATAAGACGACAGCAATCAATGCCGTAAACAATGGAAGTAGATTCATAAAAATGCTGTTCCGATTCGGTCCTAAATGTCTTACCCCTTCGATCCACAAATAAGAGAGCAAGATCGAGGAGAATATACTTGCATACAAAATCAAAGGAATTGTAGTTTGATTCAGTTGCATATCAGCCGCAGGTAAAAAGATAAAAAAAGGCAGCACATATAGAATGGCAAAACTCGATTGCACAAAGTTCGATTGCCAAGCGGGAATCGGCATTTTCCAATGTTTGAGCAAAACACCATACAAAGCATAACCCAATGCAGCAACCAGCATTAAACCATCACCAAGATGAACACCTTGATCCCATATATTTAAAATAGAACCATGACTAAGCAAATATAAAATGCCGTAAAAAGATAAAGCACCGCCAAACAACATGCCATAACTTATTTTATCTTTTAAGATCAAACTACTCAGGATCATTGTTAATAATGGAATAAGCGCGGTAACAATCGCCATATTGGTCGCTGTCGTAGTCGCGGCAGCCTGATAAGACAAAAACTGAAATAATGATACAGATATAAAACCACCTAAGGCCAATTGCTTCCAATAGAGTTTAATCGTATATCGATTTTTCCAAACAGGAATCAGTACAAAAGTACTCATGACTACTAGCGCTAACACTAAACGATAAAAAGTAATCGCGACTGGTGAAATGTTATGACTTGCCATTTTGGATACAACGACATTGCCCGCCCAAAATAAAATGGCAAATAATGGATACAAAGAAGCTTTTTGAAACATGATCTCAACCTATGCATTACGGTAACCATCATGCTAAAAAACTATTTATTTAAAGTTTCTCGATAAAAAGACGATAACTATCGAGAAACAGACAATCTAATCTTGGATATCCAATCTATGGGAAAGAATTTTCAACATGGTTTTTTAGATTATCCTGTCTATGCATTTTCTGAGAACTACCCTCATGGTCATGTCGAGGATTGGCATCATCATGATCATATCCAAATGATCCATACGCTTTCAGGCGTAATACGCATTCAAACAGATGAGGGCATTTGGATTACACCACCTGGACGCGGGGTTTGGATTCCTGCCAACAAACCACATGCATTACTCAGTAGTGGCGACGTTAAAGCACGAGGTGTATTTATCTCTCCCTGTGCCCGTGAAAATCTTGTCACCGAATGTCGTGTGATTGCCATCCCTGCTTTACTACGGGAGTTAATGAGCAGCGCCATGGAAATTCAAACCGCAATACAACCGAATAGTAGGAATCAAAGATTGCTTGAAATGATCTTGGATGAAATTGAATTACTACCAACACTCGCGTTTAACTTGCCTGAACCACAAAGTCAAAAGCTGAAATTATTATGCCAAGAAGTCAAAGCGAACCTCAGTATCAATTGGAATTTGGAAGATACGGCGGACTACTTACATATGAGCAGTAAGACGCTTGCTCGACATTTCCAAAAAGAAACGGGTTTGCATTTTTCCCATTGGGTTCGACAAGCCAAATTAATGCAAGCAATGATAGATCTAGCAATGAATAAACCCATTTTGAATGTCGCCTTAGAGCTTGGTTATGATAGTCCAAGTGCGTTTAGTGCTATGTTTAAGCGAGAAACAGGCATGACACCAAGTGGCTATGCTTGTCAGTTTCCCACCACTCAATAAACAATGTGAACACATTGATAAATACTTATTTCATCTTCTAAGAGCTAAATGAGATTTCTTTCAATGACTGAGCAGCTTAAAATGAACGCATTATCCAAATCTCCTCAAAGCATATGACGCTTATACAAACTAATCGTAATTTATTTCTAGCGATTGGTTGCCTAACGATTTCAGCACTCTTGTTCTCAGTCATGGGGATTTGCATTCGATATGCTTCACAAAGTGTCGATAATTACACGATTGTATTTTTCCGCAATTTAGTTGGATTAGTTCTTTTTCTACCATTTATTTTCAAACAAGGAGTTCATTTTGTAAAAACGGAAAAACTCTGGATGCATACATGGCGAAGCCTCATTGGCTTAGCAGCAATGTATGGCTTTTTCTATGCAATTGCACATCTAAAGCTTTCCAATGCTATGGTCTTTACCTACTCATCCCCCATCTTCATTCCGCTGATCGCATGGTTATTCCTAAAAGAAAAATTACAACGGCGATGTTATGTGCAGCAGGCTTAGGCTTTATCGGTGTTTTTTGTGTGGCCAAACCTGATCAAGGATTATTGAACTGGATTTCGATTATCGGAATCGCATCAAGTTTATTTGCATCAATGGCTTTCGTCACGGTACGAGCACTGACCCAAACAGAACCACCCGAACGCATTGTTTTTTACTTCTGCCTTATCGGCTCGCTGATCTCAGTCATTCCCATGTTTTGGGTATGGCGTCCATATCATTTACATGAATTATTTTTCCTGATTGCAGCAGGCGTACTTGCAAATGTGAGTCAGATTTTCATGTCTCATGCCTACCGCCTAGCACCTGCTGGACAGATTGCACCCGTCAATTATATGGCAATTATTTTCGCAGGGATTTGGGGATTTTTACTATGGAATGAAGTCCCTGACCTATATAGCATTATTGGTTTTTGCATTATTTTGTTGGCAATTTTATTATGTAGCCCACTTACACAAAGAGATAAGAAATGGCGTTTAAAACTTTAACAATACGCCATTCTTTTGAATAAATTTGCAACAATACAAATTAGGAAAATTCAAATTCATGAATATAAGAAATACCATTTTTACAAACGAATCTTCTGAAATGATTTCAGCCTTCAACAAAGCGCAAGAAACTTTTAAATACTTTTGGCGAGAGCTTTCTTGGGAATATCGCAGAATAATTCCTGTTTTTGATCTTGCTTATGTTAAATGTGCATTTATCCAAGAACACAGCGACTCATCTGATTCACCACTAGTTGAATATATGTGGATAAGCCAAATTGATTTTGATGGAACTACGATCTCTGGTCAGTTAATGAATCAACCAAACTATATCGACAATGTACAAGCTGGTGAAATTATAGAGCAACCATTTGAGACGATCGTCGACTGGATGTTTTTAACTCAAGATCAAGTTTATGGTGGCTTTACGATTCAAGAATATCGTAAACAATTAAATGATTCTGAGCGAAAAGAATATGATGCGTCATGGGGAATAAATTTTGGTGATCCCAACAATATCTTATTTGTTTATGATCAAGAGGAACACCCAGAAAACTTAATTGAACATCCCATGTGCGAAAAGATGTTAGATAGTTTTTTAAACTTTATCCAAACCAATCCAACTGTAATTCATGAAAGAGATGATCGCGGCAATCAACTATTACACCGAGAAGCTATTGCGGGTAATTTCTTAATGATTCAAGCATTACTGCAACATAATCTAGATAAGTCAGCGCTGAATAACCAATCTATGACCGCCTCAGATTTAGCTCATAAAATGGGATGGGAAAATATTGCAAAATTATTAGCATAGCTTTCATCTACTTATAGTCATTCCTATTTTGATATACAGAAAAAAAAGCACCCGAAGGTGCTTTTTTAATAAGTCTCACACTTAATTAGTGATACCAACCAAACAACTTAAAGAAGTAAGGAACATACGCAATAATCAAGATTGCAGGAACCATCACTAACAATGGGAAGATCCAACGTTCATAACGGTAGAAGAAGGATAAATGACGAACTTCTGCATCCGCTTCCGCGACTTCTGCATCACCAATCGCCTGCCTTGCCAATAAGTGGTTCAATGCAACTGGTGGTGTGATATAGCCCAATTCGAACCCAACCAATGCAATCATCCAGAAGTGGACTGGATCAATACCGTATTGATATGCTACAGGCGCAACAGTTGCCGTAATCAAAATCACTGCACCAAATGGATCCATGATCATACCTACGAAGATCATTAGCATTACGATTAAGCTAATAACAACAAAGGTACTGCTAATATCTTTAGGGAAAGCTTCCATGATTTGGATATGCTCAAGGAAACCACCAACACTAACTGAAAGTGCCATCAAGATCACAAGCGCACCAATGTGCCCAACCGTTTCACTTGTCGCTAAATGCAATGCTTTACCAAACGAAACATTACGTTCTGGCTTGCGAGGGTCATCTTCAGGGTTGATCTGAGGTGCAGGTTGCGTACCATCTACAGGTGCAGTATAGGTATTTAACGTACTATCCCAATGCCCTACTGGTGCTAATGGTGCAGGCTCTTTACGTAATTTATCAAACAACACCATCATTAATAAGATGATTGGCATCATCACTGGTGCTGTAAATTCATTTAAATCAGTCGCTAAAGCATGTTTGTAGAACAACCAGATTAAAACGAAAATTACGATATATGGAGATACTGGCACGAATGCACGTAAAGATTTTGGCAAAGCAATGTTAAGCGGTGCAATTCGGAATTTCTGCTCCGCAAAGATCAATGCAATGATCAAGAATAAAGTCGAGGTTAATAAGAAAGTGTATAAACCATATTGATAAAGTAAATCAGTCGTTACTTCTTTGTTCAATGAAGCAACCACGACAATCAATAAACATGGACGAAGTACAACACCCATCGAACCAGATAGTGCTGTCGCTGCTAAAGCAAATTGACGACGACCACCTGCATTCCATACTTCTTTATAAATAATTGCACCAGCCGCAATAACGAAAATACCAGATGCACCTGTGTAGGCTGTTGGTAATGCTGCTGCAATTAAGATTAACCAAGTTAATGTTTCAGGCGCCAAATTCCATGGACGTAGAATATTTAAGAATAAATCTACAATACGAGTTTGTTTCAGCAACATACCCGCCCAAATAAACAAGGCAAGATTCAAGAAGATGTTTGAGAACTCAACCAACTGACCAAGATAAATACCTTGCCCCATTGGGTAATCCATAAAGATGGTAAATGCAACACCGGTGATGATCGCCATATATGCATATAGCGGCACACTGAGGAATGCTAAACCAATGTTACCGCCCTGACGTGTTGGTGTTGGAGGCTTCGCTAACTGGAATAAACTAATTAAAGTTAAACAGCCAAATAGCACCATCCATAGCCAATAAATAATCTTCATTTCTGGAGACATTGGCACGCCAGAATTCATGACCGAATTATATTGGCTAATCACAGATGATGTAAGGAAACCATTACCGAGTAGCATCGCAACGCTGTAGACACGGAAATCTATTTTAGTCGCTGGACTACGTAAACCAATATGATGTGTTTTTAGGGTCGCACTGATTGCTGCGAAGACAACCATGATCACCAAAAATAATGCACGATTCTCAGTACCAAATTTAAAGATACCAAAGAAGCTCGTTTCAATTTTACGATAAGTACGGATACTCGGATGAGCCTCCATATGCTTCATAGCTTTATCATAGAACTGATACTTTTCATCACACTGCTCACGAGCAGCAATCAATGACGCACGTACATCAGCTTCAGATGCAACGCCAAACATACTTGCAAATTCATCAGCAGCATTGATTTTCATTTGCTCTTGAACTTGTGCATCGATATTCGGATGTCGATCACAGCTTGGCTTTTCTGGTTCAGCACGAAGAAATGAGTATTGCATTCCTGTATCAGGATCGCCATACAGACGCTCCCCCATACGCAATAATTGACCATGAATCATCTCACCTGTACCAATGACCAACGTCATTAGTAATAAGACGAGGATGACAAATGTCGATATCCACTCCGTCCAAATATAACTCAGTAGACCTAATCCAGACTTTTTCTCTTGATCATTTTGCATGTCTATTCCAATTTTTGTTAGCAACATCCATCCAAAGATGTTGATTCATGCGAAGTCCATGGTTGATAGATAAATGAATTTACCCTCTTTGTAACCAATCCCTTTTTCAAACCGCCTAAATTTGCAGCAAACTTTTTCAAAAAAGAATGACTACATTCACTTTTTTATTGGTTGTTTTTATCAATTAATCTGTTCTCTCTACCCTTCTAAACAATAAATAACTGAGCCCACATAACACACCACCAATCGCACCAATCAAATGTGCTTCAGTAAGCACTGGACTACCAATTAACTGAGCCGTTCCCGTTTGTCCAAAGGTATTTTCCCAAACTAGTTTTGCGGCAATAAGTAACAGCACTAAAATGGCAAACTTTCTTTCTTTCGGATATTGCAGATACACCAAACCGACTGCGGTATATAAACCATGTAATACACCTGAAAGCCCAGCATAAGCTTCAATATAAGGTAGATAGAAATAAAAAATGAGACTGATAAATGGCGGAAGTAACAGCAGTAATACACATAAATGCCAATTACGTGCATGAGGAAAGATAAATGGTAAACAAGCGAATGCCAACATATTCAAAAAGAAATGCATCCATCCCACATGTACCCAATGCGCGGTCCACAATCGCCAAAACTCAGCGAGTAAACTCGGTCTCCAGTAAATAAAAAGATCGGGAAAAACCTGAAGACACGCTGATACTGAAACACATACCGCGATCAAAATGACTTTCCCTATCCATATTTGATCTTTCATTTACGCCCCTTTCTTCAAAACAGACCTTTTACGATTTAAAAATAATAAATCACTTCATTTTTAATGTTGTAAAAGGTCGTTTAATTCAGGTTACTGAGCTGGTTGTTCTTCAGCTGGTGCAGATGCTTCATCTCCACCACCATCAAATAAATCATCGAGTTCAGAAGAAGTTTCTGGCTGATCATCCCAGAACGTTGACAAGCCTTCTCGTGTCGATCTTACGCCCGTATTTTCTGTCCAGTAACGATCAGCAATACCGCGAACCATTAAACCAGCCATTTTATCAATCAATCTAAATTGAGGATTAGCAGGTTTATCGTCTCCCGTCGCAACAGCGTATGAACGGAATGCATCACGAAGTTTGGCGTCATCACCACTTGCCTGTGCTGCAACAGCATACAAAGCATGCGCTAAACGAACACCTTTCTTCTCACCAATAGCCATCGACTCTTTCAGCGTCGCATAAGGTTCTGGCTTACCATCACCTGCACCTGGCAATAATGTCCAAATGACCGCGCGGGTTGCCATTGGAGCACCCCAGAATTTTTCATTATCTAGACAAACCATGCCGCGCTCAACAATACCTGCAATATCTTTAGGAACGTTAATCGCACCGCCTGAGTTAATATCATTGGTCATTGCTTGCAAACCATTAATCATACCGAGCAAATAAACAGTTTGATCAAGGTCGTTGCGCATGGTTGGGCAAGAGTCACCTAATTTATAATTGTATTTTGCTTCCCAACGATTAGCAAAAAGCTTATAACTTGCATATTGACGTTCAGCAGCAATACCAGCCCAACGTTTTTGCTCAACTCGAGCATCCTGAGCTTCGGTCACTTGACCTGCTTTAGCTGCACGTAAATAACGTAATTCAGCTTCAAGTGCTTCATTTTCAGCACAAATACCCGCAGCGGTATATAACAATACCGCCATACGGGTTGGGTCTGCACCCATATCTTTTGTTGACATAATTGCAGGGGTTAAAGCATTCCCTGAATTACACACCATTTCAGCATCATCCATCGCTAAAATTGGTGGAACAATATGATTTTCACTAAAACCTAATGCAACATTCGCCCCTGTTTTTATCACATACGAACATCCAGATAACATTGATGTTGTAAGCAAAGCAACCGCCACACCCTTTCCCATTTTGTGGAGCTTAGACATTCTTCCTGTCCTCTTTAATTTGTTTTTCCTTTTAGATGTACATTATCAGATGCAATACTTGAATTAAAGAGTAATTGCTCTAATTTTAACATGGACATTTTGACACAATTCACAGATAAGCGAATTGACATAGAATTCAGAATACATAAATTTCAGGCAAAAAAAAGTAGCATTGCGACGGTTCAGCACATGCTACTTATTAACTGGTTAAAACGTGAAACTCTTTATCTTTTAGTTTTTATCAAAAATAATCCTTGAGTAATGTTCCAGCTCTTCCTACAACAATCGCCATAACGACTGCAATTACTAGAAACATCCACATTGAAATCTCCATAGAGACCTCCTACACTTTTGTATCTACTTTTGATAGATACCAGATCGACGTTCATCATCAGCATTCACGGGATTGTGATATATTGATGACACCTTCAATCTCTTTCTCTTGGTCACTACAACATGATGCTGCTGTGATTCAAGAAGTTCCCTGAGTAAAGTTCCTGCTCTTCCTATAACGATTGCAAGAATAGTTGCAATCACCAGAAACGACCATGTTGGAATTTCCATCATCTTAGGACCTCCACCACACTTTACGTTGGTGTTTGTACTTTAACGAAAATGAACTCAGGTTAAAGGCTGAATTGTCTGACAATCCATATTTTCAGTATTTTTTAGAGTATTTAATCTAACAATTCAAAGTAAAAAGATGAAAAAAATATATAACCAACTGAAAAATATTACTTTAATAAAAATATACAACTGTAGAATTGTCGAACAATTATGCTAGTTTTACGAGTATTTTCAGGTTTTTCCAGTGAAAATAGGATAATTGATCCCACCAAATGATTAAATTTTTATGCTGTGGATCAGAAAAATAGATCACGATGTAGCAATAATGATCAATTATTTTAAGAATTTCCCGCTGTTGAATATCTAAATTTTGATCAGAAAATTCGACTGACCATAAATTTTTTTCTAAATTCTCGATCTTTTTAATTTGAGATTGTTTAAAAAATAGTGCCCATGCACCACACATGAAAAGAAAACTGATAAAGAAAAATAAAGGTTTTAATAATAGATAAGATAAAAAGTTGATTCCAAGAAAAATCAAAAGTTGCAATACAATCGAAAACCGACTGTATTGCAACTCAAAAACACGCTGATTAGCCGTGTACATTATGTTTTAATTTTAAGATAAATTCTTTTAGCTCAGTTCGAGGGGGATTACCCACTTCCATAAACCAGTCAAGCAAATCTGGATCTTCTTGATCAACCAACTCAGCAAATAAAGCTTTTTCAGCAGGCTCAGCACTCAAATAGCAATTCTTCACATAAGGGTCGAAATACACATCAATTTCTTTTAACCCACGACGAGCACGGTAAATTACCTTACGTTCTTCTAACGTCATTTCATCAGACATCTTATGTTCCGCTATGCAACTATTTGTGCATAGTGTACCTGATCGCACTATAACTTTCGTCAACATTTTTCCTAAGTGACCAAATACATCAATCAAATTGAGCATTGATCACATTGTTCAATATTTTCGATTTCTTGTATGGTGATGATGATGATTTTTAATCCATAAACTAGGGAAAAAATAACAAATGCAATCAGGTGCTATTCGTCCAATTCCAAACATGTTACCACGCAAGCTTTTTACATCTGATCATGAAGCATTTCGTGAAACTGTACGTAAATTCTATGAAAAAGAAGTTGTTCCAAATATTGAAAAATACGAGAAACAACAACATGTTGACCGTGACTTATGGAATAAAGCTGGCGAACTTGGTCTGTTATGTACCACTATGCCTGAACAATATGGTGGATCAGGTGTAGATCGTCTTTACAGCATGATTTTGATCGAAGAACAAGCCTATGCAATGGATTCAAGCACAGGTTTCTCGCTCCATTCAGACATTGTTGCGAACTATATCAACAACTTTGGTAATGAAGAACAAAAGCAGCATTGGTTGCCAAAAATGGCAACAGGTGAAACTGTAACTGCGATTGCCATGACGGAACCAGGTACAGGTTCAGACCTTCAAGCCGTCCGCACGACTGCCGTACTTGATGGTGATGAATATGTAATCAATGGTTCTAAAATCTTTATTACCAATGGCTATCTTTGCGATATGGCAATTGTCGTCTGTAAAACAGGCAACACGGAGAAAGGTTCAGCAAATCTTTCTTTAATCATTGTAGAAGCTGATCGTGCTGGTTTTAGTAAAGGAAAACCTTTAAATAAAATCGGGATGAAAGGTCAAGATACTTGCGAACTGTTCTTTGACAATGTTCGTGTACCAAAAGAAAATCTGCTTGGTATGGAAGGCATGGGCTTCATGATGCTGATGAAAGAACTTGCTTGGGAACGTATGTTAGTTGCGATTATTTGCCAAGCAGGTGCTGAAGCAGCTTTTGCACATACTGTTCAATACACTAAAGATCGTAAAGCATTCGGCAAACCAATCGGTACATTCCAAAATACACGCTTTAAATTAGCTGAGTTACGTACAGAAATCGATTTTTGTCGTACTTATTTAGACCGTTGTATGGAGCTACAACTTGAAGAAAGTTTAGGTGTTGATGCCGCAGCAGCAGCGAAATATAAGATTTCGGATATGTTCTCAAAAGTTGTAGATGACTGCTTACAACTACACGGTGGCTATGGTTATATGCTTGAGTATCCAATTGCTCGCGCATATATCGATAATCGCGCCAACCGTATTTATGCGGGTACCAATGAGATCATGAAAGAACTCATTTCCCGTACCCTATAAAACTAAACAACATCAAAAAAGGGATCAT
>NZ_BAEB01000023.1:0-208311 GCF_000241225.1 Acinetobacter sp. NBRC 100985
TTTTTTTATATCCAGTTGTTTAGAACTTGAAGTTCACACCAACTTTAGCCACTGGCATCCACTCGTATTTGCTCTTGTTAGCAATTTTGTCTGCTTCACGATCAGCCGCTGATTGACCTGACTCAACACCACCAACTTTTACCAGACCTTCTGATTTCAGATCAACAGTTGGGTTACCAGTATAGTAAGCACCGACTTCACCAAACACACCTATGTTTTTATAAACTGGAGTGTTAAGACCAAAACCTAAGTATGGAGCAAGCTGGTTGTCATAGTTTAAATGACCTTTTACAGAACCACTGCCGCCAGGTGCATAGTAGTTAGAACCATCGATTTTAATCGTATCGTTCGAGTTAGATACTGATTTTTTCAAATCATAGCTATTATCTAAATAACCAACACCCGCTGCTACATATAATGCACGAGCAAACGCATTTTCATTCGCACCCCATGGATAAATTTCTGCATTTAAATATGCATTTTTATTATCCATATCCATATCATACTTAGTGCCATCAATTTTCAAGCTATCAGACCAAGAGATATCTCCGCCGTTATAACCTAAGCTTAGTGCCACATAAGGATTCACACGATATGAAATCGCACCACCATAACCTGTCGTACCTACTTCAGCACGTACAGAAACTGGATCTAAATATGAAGGGAAAGCATAAACTGATTCCTTCACAACTTGTTCATCTGCTGCAAATGCAGTACCTGCAATCGCTGTTAATGCACCTGCTGCTAACATAACACGCAAAGCTTTCATTGGAGTCTCCTCAAAAAATGCTCTTATTTAAAAATGTATAATTGTTGCTTGTGGAATTAGCATAAAAGAATGATCGCTAACTTTTTATACAGAAAATGATTACTTTTTGTTATTTTTTGATACAAATTCAGAATAATTGTGAATTGTAAAATAATGAATAAAAAACAATAAAATCCGTTTTTATTACAATTTTGTTGCATAAATTTAAAACAGTTTATTGTAACTACTTTTTTCAAAGCTAATTGATCTAATTTAGTGTAAAATCTTCAAAATTTTTTTGGAAGAAGGAAGATCATGTCTCAGCTTTCTACAATCATTGAGCAAGCATTTGAAGACCGCGCCAACTATAGCGCAGCGGACTGCCCTACTGAAATTCGTCAAGCTGTTGAAGAAGCTTTGACTGGCTTAGACAACGGTACACTTCGTGTAGCTGAGAAAATCGATGGTGAATGGGTTGTTCACCAATGGTTAAAAAAAGCAGTTTTATTATCATTCAAACTTAATGACAATAAACCAATCGAGTCTTGTGATCTTCGTTTCTATGACAAAGTTGATACAAAACACGCAGGTTGGACTGAAGAACAATTTAAAGCAGCTGGTGTGCGTGTTGTACCGCCTGCTGTTGCTCGTCGTGGAAGTTTCCAAGCGAAAAATGTTGTGTTGATGCCATCATATGTCAACATCGGTGCGTATGTTGATGAAGGCACAATGGTTGACACATGGGCAACTGTAGGTTCATGTGCACAAATTGGTAAAAATGTTCACTTGTCTGGTGGCGTTGGTATTGGTGGTGTTTTAGAACCATTACAAGCAAACCCAACAATTATTGAAGACAACTGCTTCATTGGTGCACGTTCTGAAATCGTTGAAGGCGTGATCGTTGAAGAAGGCTCTGTGATTTCAATGGGTGTTTTCATCGGTCAATCAACCAAGATCTTTGATCGTGAAACAGGTGAAATTCACTACGGTCGTGTACCTGCTGGTTCTGTTGTTGTTGCAGGTAACCTTCCTTCTAAATGTGGTACATACAGCTTATATGCTGCAATCATCGTGAAAAAAGTTGATGCTAAAACTCGTGCTAAAACGAGCTTGAACGACTTATTACGTGCAGACTAATCTGTCATTTATTTGAGGAACTTAACCGTTCCTTGGAGCTTCAGTCGCTCCTCGTCTCTACGATCAGACATGGTCGTAGAGATTTTGTTTTTATATAGCATGCTGCTTTTGTTATAACTGTTTGTGGTAACTCTTTATGGCTTCCTTACGTTCTTCTGCAATTCCTGTCTCTGATCCTGCGGCTGGGCTGCGTATTACTGAGATTTTTTATTCTTTGCAAGGCGAAGCGAATACCTTTGGTTTACCGACCGTATTTATCCGCTTAACAGGTTGCCCACTACGCTGCAGTTATTGTGATACGACTTACTCCTTTGAAGGTGGTGAGCGTTTTTCACTTGAACATATCATCGAAACAGCAAGCCAATATAAAACACCTTATATCTGTGTCACAGGTGGAGAACCTCTGGCACAACCGAATTGCTTGATTTTGTTGCAACGTCTTTGCGATCTAGGTTTTCAAGTTTCTCTCGAAACCAGTGGTGCTTTAGATGTATCAAAAGTTGATTCACGCGTTTCTAAAGTGCTTGATTTGAAAACACCAACTTCAAAAGAAGATCATCGTAATTTATTGAGTAATATTGATCACCTCACGCAGCACGATCAAATCAAATTCGTCATTTGTAATCGAGAAGACTATGAATGGTCTAAACAGCAACTTGAACAATTTCAATTACAGGAAAAAGTGAGTACAGTGTGGTTCTCACCAGCCTTTGCTGTTGAAAAAGGTGCCGTTGCCTTACCTGCTTTAGCACGTGATTTGGCACAATGGATTTTAGAAGACCATCTCCCCGTTCGGTTCCAACTACAGTTACATAAACTGTTGTGGAACGATGAATCTGGTCGTTAGAAAACTTTAAAAGTTCGTTCTCAAAATAGATCAGCTTTTTTCAAATTTATTTTAGGTTGAATCATGGAAAATAATATGCGTTCTCGTGCCATCGTATTATTGTCTGGTGGCTTAGACTCGACAACTTGTCTTGCTTGGGCACAAGCAAACTATGAGTGTATAGCTTTAAGTTTTATGTACGGTCAACGTTCAACAACAGAACTTGATGCAGCTAAAACACTTGCGAAACGTGCAGGTGTTGAACATCGTGTGATTAATATTGATTTGGGTAACTTAGGTGGCTCAGCACTTACAGATCATAACATTGATGTTCCAGAGCAACTACAAGAAGGCATTCCTGTAACTTATGTTCCAGCTCGTAACACAATTTTCCTCTCTTATGCCCTAGCAGCAGCAGAGGTTTTTGATGCTGAAGCGATTGTGATTGGGGTAAATGCTGTTGATTATTCAGGATATCCAGATTGCCGCCCTGAATTTATTGATGCTTTTGCAAATCTTGCTCGTCTTGCAACAAAAGCAGGTGTTGAAGGAAAACCACTTAAAATTGAAACACCTCTGTTACATTTATCCAAAGCGAATATTATACGCTTAGGGATCGAACATGGCGTAGACTATAGTCAAACGGTATCCTGCTACCAAGCAGATGCTCAAGGACGTGCATGTGGCAAATGCGACAGTTGCCGTTTACGTCAACAAGGTTTTATCGAAGCAGGTATTGCGGATCCTACACGTTATACTGAATAGACGATATAGGGTAATAATTAGGTACAATATATGAAGTTTTTCAAATTAAATCTTATTCTTTCTACAATGATGTCAGCTGCTGCATTACTGGCAACAGGGGCTCACGCAGCTGATAATCCTTTACAAACTGCGTATAAAAGTACCAATGTAAAAGCTGCATTGATCAACGTATGTAAAGATCAAACTGCGAAAGGCGGTAAACTCACTTCTGCAGAAGTAAGCAAATTCTGTGGTTGCCAAATTGATGCTCAAGGTAAAGTGACCGAAGCGCAAAAATGGGAAATCCAAAGTGCGATCAATGCCAAGAAAAGCCCTAGTTCTTTAGCTTTTGTACAAAAGCAAAATAAAGACTTACAAGCTTGCTTAGGCGCACCACTCGTTTCTAAGCTAGAAAAGTTAACTGAAGAAGCAATGAAAGCAGCTCAACAAGCGCAGAAAAAATAAGCCTTTGTTGTTCTAAAGAAAGCCTGCATTTTGCAGGCTTTTTTTCTTTTCTGTTAGACTCTATTGATCTTAATTCAGTTGAATTCGCATGCAAGATCAATGGAAAACTAACGCCAATCATAAGCGATCTATCGTGTCATTCAGTGGTGGTAAAGATAGCTCTCTCGCGTTATATCATGCGCTACAATCAGGTACAGTAATTGGTTTGATTGTCATGCTAGAAGAGCAAGGACAACGATCACGTTCACATGCCATGCCTCTTGATATTATTGAAGCACAAGCAGATGCAATTGGTTTACCTGTTTTTATGACATCTTCGAGTTGGGCTGATTACGAAGATAAGTTCATAGATTTAATGAATCAAGCAAAGCAAAAAGGTGCTGAAGTTTTAGTGACAGGTGATCTGGATATGCCCCAACACGGTTGTTGGCACGATCGTGTGACTCAACAAGTTGGCCTTAAATTGGCAATGCCCCTTTGGTTACGCCCACATCGTGAAGTCGTAGAAGAATTCATCAATTTAGGTTTCCGAAGTGTCGTCGTCACTGTAAATTTAAAGCTCGGTATGAAAGTCGAAGACCTTGGTAAAATCCTAACCTTAGAATATATCCAAGAACTCGAAAGCCGTGGCATTGATCCATGTGGTGAAGGCGGCGAATTCCATACTACGGTTATTGATGGACCAATTTTTAACAAAGCTATACCTATACGTCAGTGCAATATTGTTTATCATGAAGAATATGCTTTTCTACCACTTGAATTAGATCAAATTTAATTTATTAAAAGGATGCACAATGTCTGAGAATATTCAATTACCAAATCACGTTTTCCCAACAACACAAGGCGAAATTAATCTAGCCGAGATAACAAGTAAATGGTTGGTGTTATACTTTTATCCCAAAGATTCAACACCAGGATGTACAACCCAAGCTGTTGGTTTTTCATGCTTGAAAGATCAATTTGACGCTTTAGGTTGTCAAATTATTGGTGTATCTCGTGACTCAGTGAAGGCACACCAAAACTTCACTGAAAAGCAATCACTAACCATTGATCTCATCAGTGATAAAGAAGAAGTGCTGTGTAAACATTTTGACGTAATTAAAGAAAAAAACATGTATGGCAAACAAGTGATGGGAATCGAGCGCTCAACTTTTATTTTCCATAATAAACAACTGGTGAAATCTTATAGAAAGGTTAAAGCTGCTGGTCATGCTGAACAGGTATTAGAAGATTTAAAAGCATTACAAGCTGGATAAATTAGTGTTTTAATGCTAAAGGCGAGTTTTAAACTCGCTTTTTTACTGAAGTAAATTGATCAGTGCTTTACTCTTCACGTATGATAAAAAACTAAAAAAATTACATTTAAGACATCGCCATGGACAAGCTCAAACTTCTTCTTGTTTTCCTTTTTTTATCTCCGCATGTAGTGCAAATGCACCAGATAGCTCGACACCAGTCTCTCCTAGTGTGGATCAAATCTCAAAATCTGCGATAGAAATTACTTGCCAAGATTTACAAAATCCAGCTTATCAACAATTAATTTTAAATGCGATTAACGAAATACGACAATATCCACGTCACTGCGGCCAAAAACTCTATCCAGCTGTAGCGCCTCTAGTTTGGAATAGTCATTTATACAACAGTGCATTTGCTCAGTCAGAAGACATGGCAAAATACAATTTTCTCGGTCATATCAGCACTGCGGGCTTAGACTTGAAGGCGAGATTAAAACTTTACCACTTCAAAGGTCGTGGCAGTGGTGAAAATGTTGCGCGCGGTCAGAAAAACTTAAATGAAGTCATGGCAACATGGCTTGCGAGTCCAGTGCATTGTGCAAATCTGATGCACCCTAAATTCACGGATTATGCACTTGCTTGCACATCCGACCGATCTGCAAAACAAAAGGCTTACTGGACTCAACAGTTTGGTGTTCGTTAGTCAGTCTGTAATTGATATTAAAAAACTTTCGCCATAATTTTCCATTCACCATGATCAAAAACGAAGGTTAGCGCATCATAAAAATATTTAGGTGAAATCGCACACTCTACATGTGCGACTGCCAGCTGATCATTGAGTAAATGAATTGACATAATTTTATCCTGCCTTGCTTCATGTTTAGATGCAGGTGAAATGCGCTTTGATACCATTGCAAAATAGGTTTGCATATCCAACTTTAAAATGGGTTTATCCGTGGCATTGATATAAATCGCGTCAGGGTGAAACACATCATTCAACTTGCTCACATCACAAAAATACAAAGCATCAAAATATTTTTGTAGTTGTGAGTTGATTTCAACTATTGCTTGCTGACTCATATTCTTACTCAACTTGATGAACTGTACATTTTGTTTGTTTCTGCCGTAAGGTCGTAACCGACTCCCCAGCAACCCCCCAATTATCTGTATCAACCTCATCGATCACGACAAAGGTAGTGGCAGGATCTTTATCAAGTACACGAACAACCAACTCTGTTGCTTCTTGAATCAACTGCTGCTTTTGCTGTTGTGAAACATTTTCTTTAGTGATCTGAATTAAAATATAAGGCATTTCATTTTCCTTGTGATGATTTTTATTATTTAGTTTCCGCCATGATTGCATCTTGAACCGTTTTTCGGTTAGCAACACGCTGCATAAAACTGGTTAAATACTTAAAATGCGTAAGCTCTAAACCAATAAATCCAGCCCATCTTGTCACCACAAATAGATAAATATCTGCAATGCTCAATTCATTTCCTGTTAGATAAAGCTGCCAAGTGAGTTGTTGATCGATCCATGCATAATGTTGTTTTAGAATTTCAGTAAATAGTGCTTTTGTCTGCTCACCGTAAGATTCATGGAAAAATGGTGAATACGCTTTATGAATTTCAGAGGCAATAAAATTCATCCATGCCAAGACTTGATAACGTGGCAATGTATTGATTTTTGGTAGTAAATCATCACGCTTTGCTTGATCAACCAAAAACTGACTAATGATCGCTCCTTCAGTTAAAAACTGACCATCATCAAGCTGTAAGAGTGGAACTTACCCTTTAGAATTTAACTGATAAAAATCTTCGCCGGATGTAGTCAGGTGTTGCTGTAAGTCGACTTTGACCAATTCAAAAGGAATACCAAGTTCTCTTAAAACAATATGAGGCGCTAAAGAACATGCATTTGGCGAATAAAAAAGTTTCATAAAATCACTCCATCATTTGAGATAAAGCCATCTTATTATTTACATTAATGTGCTTAAATAGCATACAAATCAAATCATTTTTTACATGGTGTAATCAATGACACAACTCAAAAGAATGATGTTCAGCAGTGTCGAACTTTTTTGCTTAGTTGCTGAATATGAAAGTTTTTCCAAAGCCGCATTACATGCCGGCGTTAGCCCCGCGGCCGTGAGTCGTTCAATCTCCCGATTAGAAAGACGTTTAACCACGCCACTTTTTATTCGAACTACACGCCAAGTCCGATTGACCACACAAGGAAAAACCTATTTTGAGGAATGTAAACAAGCACTGAATCAAATTTTAGAAGCAGAACAGCATCTCAAAAACCAAAATCAACAACCTACAGGACTGATTCGCATCAGTGTGCCAACACCTTACGGGCATTATCGAATTTTGCCCTTATTGGCTAAATTTACACAGCTATATCCAGCAATTGAAATTGATATTCAACTGACCAATAAGAATGTAGATTTCATTGCAGAAGGTTTTGACTTGGCGATTCGAGGTAGACAATTTGCCGATTCAAATTTGATTGCACGTAAGCTAGAACAAGCAGAGCTTATCGTGGTTGCATCACCAACATATTTAAAACGATTCGGTACACCACAACAGCTTGAAGATTTACAACATCATCAATGCATTCAGTTTGTGCTACCAAGTACGGGTAAAAATGTACCGTGGCTTTTCAACATCAACCATCAGACCATCGAATATATGACCAACGCTAAACTTCGTTGTTTAGATGATATTTTAGGCACAGTGACATTAGCTAAGCACAATGCAGGCCTATTACAAACTTATCGATTTATAGTGGAAAAAGAACTCGAAAGTGGTGCGCTAATAGAAGTATTGACTGATTTTTCTGGCGCATCTCGCCCATTTTCTTTGCTTTATCCATCAAAAAAACACGAGTCTTTTCATATCCGTGTTTTCATTGATTTCTTAATCGAAGCGTTAAAGCCGTAAAATGATTAAGTTAAATTGCTTTTATCTTCAGCAAAATATTTTCGTTGCAATTCCGCATAGACATTCGTCTTTTTAAATTCACTCAGGAATTTAATCGTTCCTTGAGGAAAATATTCCTTTTGAATATCACCACGATAATATGCCTCTCGCATCGGTGTCGCCGAGATTGCCCCTTTTAAGCTATCCAACTCCACCATTTCCCATTCAGGGAATAGGCTCAGGTAATAAGATGATTCATCTTTAAAATGACCAATCAAACCAACCTTTGCATCGGGCTGAATGACGCTATTAACCAAATCTTTAACTTGCTTCACCCACTTTTGATCATTATAAACGTCAACAACATGCACAAAACGAATCCGTTTCTGATCCTGTTCAGAGAAGTTGGAAAGAATCATTTGCTCACGTTCTATCGCTAAAAATGGATTCTTAATATTTCTCTCGGGCTGTGCTGAACCGAGAGCTAAAATCACAGATTGACTTTGTTGTAGTGCAATTTCAATGGTTTGCAGATGTGCCAAATGAAATGGCTGAAAGCGTCCAATAAAAACAAGATAGTCAAATGTGTACATAGGCTTAATTTCACTTTTTGTGAACTCATCAGTTGCACTATATTCAGTAAATATGCGACATAATGAGGGCACTTAAAAAATCAATCTGGATTAAAGCAAGGATAGTACGATGACACTTAGCTGTATTCAACAACCTCATCAACATTTGCAAGCAAATTTAGAAGATGGCGTACTCACCTTAGCCATTAACCGTTCAGAAGCAAAGAATGCGCTTTACGGCGAATTGTATCTTTGGATCGCTCAAGCATTAGATGAAGCTGATGCAAACAAAGAAGTTCGTGTCGTAATTTTCCGTGGTGCAGAACAAGACTTTACCGCGGGTAATGACATGAAAGACTTTATGGGCTTCATGCAAAAACCATACGAAGGCAAAGCAGGTGATCAACCTCCATTTGTCCTATTAAAAGCAGCAGCTCGTTTCTCTAAACCTCTCATTATTGCTGTGAAAGGTGTTGCAATTGGTATTGGAGTAACGATTTTATTACATGCTGATATCGTCTTTGCGGACAATACTGCCCTGTTCCAAATTCCATTTGTCAGTCTTGGTCTTTCTCCTGAAGGCGCAGCAAGCCGTTTATTAGTGAAGCAAGCTGGTTATCAAAAAGCGGCTGAATTATTATTCACGGCGAAGAAATTTGATGCTGCAACAGCGGTTAAGGCAAATCTTGTCAATGACGTAGTTGAGGACGTTTATGCAACTGCTCAACAAACTGCACAACATCTAGCGGCATTACCGTTAGCATCATTAAAACAAAGCAAAGCACTCATGAAAAAAGACTTGGCTGAAATCATCGCTTGTGTAGATGACGAAGCAGAAATCTTTATGCAACGTGTTCGCTCACCTGAAATGATGGAAGCTGTGCAAGCATTTATGCAAAAACGTAAACCTGACTTTTCTCAGTTCAATTAATGAGACAATAACTCATTAATAAAACGAAACCACTTCATTGCAAAATCGAGGTGGTTTTTTATTGAACATCCCAATATGAATATAAAAGTTTTAGGAAAATATCAAACTCATGTCAGATCAAAATCAAACTGAAAAAAAGCGTTATTATGAACCTGCCCCACAAGACATCGATATTGCCAACTTCCGTAAGGTTGTTGAAAGCAGACGCTCTGTGCGTAAATTTACAGATAAACCGATTCCAAATGAAGTTTTAGATGAATGTTTAGATTTGGCGCTACTTGCACCAAACTCATCCAACTTACAACCTTGGACATTTTATGTCGTTCAAAACCCGAGTAAGAAAAAGCAACTTGTTAAAGCGTGTCTAAACCAACTTGCTGCGAAAACTGCCTCTGAATTGATTGTCTGTGTTGCTCGTACAGATCGTCTGGATGAAATGGCAAAACGTAATATCAGCGAGTTCCCTTTTCCTGAAGCGCCGCCTGCTGTTCAAAAATATTATCGTTTTATTCCATATAATTATAAGACAGGCTATTTCAATGCCCTAGGTAACTTCAAAAAAGTGGCTTTCAAAGTTGTGAGGACACTGGATAAACAGCTTCCTGTTACAGCTTTTAATGCTGCTGATGCGAAACTATGGGCAACTAAAACTACTGCGCTCGCTTGTGAAAATTTGGTATTGGCTCTACGTGCTTATGGTTTTGATAGCTGTATGATGGAAGGCTTTGATGAGCCTTTGGTTCGCAAAATCTTAAAACTCAATGATCAACAATACCCCGTGATGGTGATTGGTGCGGGTGAACGTGCCAAAGACGGCGTATTCTTCCCACAATATCGTTTTGATCGTGATTTATTCATTCAAAAAGTATAATTATTCAATATCTAATATTTGGATAAATTCAAAGGCAGGCTCTTCATAAGGATGGCTTGCCTTTAATGCTTTGGCGACAGTACTGGCTTTATCTTTTGGGACAATGGTTTCAACCCGCCATTCTTCTAGTTGTTCGAGTTCATCTAATTGCCCAAGAAAAGGATTTGCACCTTTAATAGGCTTAAATTGCCCTATTCCTTTCACTTGCCAAGCACAGTGTTCATAATTGCCAATACCACCTGCACCCGCTTCAAAAATAGCAAGTTTGGTTGACTCTAAATGTGATTCAGGTACGTAATAAATAAGCTTTAGCATGTTTTTGATGATGTTAATCTTTATATGATCATCAAATCATAAGCTCAAAAATAAAGAAAAATCAAAGTGAAATATTCATCACAAGGTAACTTACCACGATAAACATCACTTGAATTATGACTGTTAAGCTAAACCAGAACCAGCCTTTATCTTTAGTATACGCTGTCCTTATATGATTCTCATGTTTCATCATATTGTTCTCCGAGTTTTATAATCATTATTGAGAAAGCAAAAATTGAACCAATTTTTAAAAGCAAAATTGATCTGAAGCCATACTTCTTAAATCAGTTATGCCAAGTTATATTCATAATATATTACTAAATTCTTCGATTTCAAAATATGAGCAACTCATTTCAATCTCAATGGGATCAGTTCTATCCCAACAACCTCCCAATTTCTCACCTCCTTAAGCACTACTTTCCACAATCTTGGTTTAGAATTCATAGTCTGCCCGAATCAAAAAGGTATGCGGATACGACTGCCGAATATGAATTGTTATTAAATCGACAAAATGAAATTATTACAGACTGTTTTAGGGAAAATACCTCTATCTTTATAGTTTCAGGTCACTATTTTAGCCGTTCCCGTAACAATAAAGCTTATGATCCAGCCTTTATATTCCCCTACAAATTTCATTTAGAGCAGGAAATCAACTTAACCCAAGCTAATCCTGAATATTATGATGGAGAAGATAAAGATCACTACTTTAGACCATGCTCTGTAAAAGTAGCTTGGCAAGCTAATGAACATAATGACTTATTGAAAAAAATCGCTGACGATGAAGTAAGGGCCTTTATGATTTCTTTTGAACAGAACATTATCGTTGCACCTTATGATGGCGGTATTGATTTTATTATTTTTGATAAAACCAAAAGAAATGCTTTAAGAGACAAATATAAAGACTGGCTTTCACCAAGAGAAGATGGACTATAGGATATTAGAATAAATCTTGTTGTTCCTTAATAAAACCTAGGGCCTCTTGAAACATTACATGCCAATTATCATTTGGCTGTTGATATAAAGGAAACCAAAAGAACTCAAAATCCAAACCGCCACCATCCTGACAATGATGTACCCAAGTCTCTGGTAATTCAGCCAGCGTTTCACATAAATAGAAATGCCAATCTTGCTGATTAGATTTAAGCATAAAACTTCCCATTAACTTAGGGTTTGGTTCAGCTGTCAGACCTGCTTCTTCATATAACTCGCGAATTGCAGCTTCATCATATTTTTCTCCTTGCTCTATTGTTCCTTTAACTAATTGACTACCTGCAAGTGGATGCCGAAAAGCTAATATTTCCAAACCTTGCGTTGGATTTCTTAGAATTACAGGGACAACTTTTTTCATAATTCATCTCAACAAAATAAGCCAATTTAACTGATTAGATTAAATTGGCTACATAGATGATTCAAACAAATCAAAGTTTAAATTTTAGATAGTTTAGTTCTAATCTATTGCCCAACAATCTCATATTTTTTCTTAATCTCTTGATTGATCGCAGCTGAGACATATATTTCACTTTGCTGGTTGCCACTTGCAGCAGAACAACTCACTTCTACAGTAGATTTTGGCTCGTGATATTGTCCAAAAGTATTTGTATTACCATGAATACGATTTTCTATTGCACTTGAAAAAGGGTTAATCGCATTTGTTTGTGGAAATACCACACTGCTGATCATTTCGTTTGAAGAATTAAGCACTTTAAAATTCAAACAACCTTTCGCAATCATCAACTCAGAAGCTCGTAACATTGCAAAATCATTGGCTTGTTTTTGTGAAGTCTTCTCATTGCCTTTAAACGTTACTTTATAATGATTCTGAGATAATTCAGTTTCAGCTAAGCCATTTTGCCCAATCAATGAATGTGGTTGATAGGTCGTTGAACATCCAGTTAATAGTACAGATAATATTAATATTTTTTTCATAGTGTGGTTCCCCTCTCACGTACAGAAGAATACCACAACAAAACCAATTTAAATAAAATAACTTTTATTATCAATAATTTAAATTTAATACACTTATATAGTTTATTCTTCTGCAAAATCGACAACTTGCCAAAAAAAATGCCACTAAAAAAGTGGCATTTTCAATCATCGGTTGTTTAATTAACCAATAAATTTACGTGCGTTGCGGAACATACGTAACCATGCACCATCTTCAGCCCAATCTTCAGGCTTCCATGAATGTTGTAAGGCACGGAAGTTACGCTCTGGATGCGGCATCATCACTGTTGCACGACCATCTTTAGAAGTTTGACCTGTAATCGCCTCAGGTGAACCATTCGGGTTCAACGGATAGTGCTGAGTTGGGTTACCCAAGCTATCCACATAACGCAAGATCACTTGATTCTCTGCATTTAAAGCAGCAATTTGCTGTTCAGTTGCAACCAAACGACCTTCACCATGTGCAACCGCGATTGGTAAAATCGAACCTTGCATATCTTCAAGCAATACAGAAACTGATTTTTCTACGCGAACGTTCACTGCACGCGCTTCAAAAACTTCTGACATGTTACGGTGGAAACGTCCCCAATGCTCTGCACCTGGAATCAGTGGTGCAAGTTGAGACATCATTTGACAGCCATTACATACGCCCAAGCTGAATGTATTTTCACGATGGAAGAATTGTTCGAACTGATCACGTAGTTTAGCATTGAACAATACTGATTTCGCCCAGCCACCGCCAGCACCCATTACGTCACCGTATGAGAAGCCACCACACGCCACTAAACCTTCAAAGTCGCTCAAGCTGACACGACCTGCAAGCAAGTCACTCATATGTACGTCGATGGTATTGAAGCCAACTTTGTCAAATGCAGCCGCCATTTCCACATGACCATTGACACCTTGCTCACGCAAGATGGCCATATTGGGACGACGTGTATTAATAAACGGTGCTTCAACTGGCTCATTTAAATCATAAGTTGCTTGTGCAATTAAACCTTTATGGTTTTTATCTGCAATCAAAGCAAACTCTTGATCAGCTGTTTCAGCATTGTCACGTAAACGTTGGATTTGATGAGAGACTTCAGCCCAAGCTTGTTGTAATTCAGCGCGCTCAAGCGTTAAACCATTTACAACCAATTGATCCGTGGTATTTACACGACCAACAACAGCAATTGCATCTTTCAGGCTTGATGCTGCAACTTCAACTTCTAACTGCGCCCAATCAGCAGCAGTAATTTGCAGTACGGCACCAATTTCTTCAGCAAATAGGCTTTCTGTTGATTGATTTTGTAATGCTACACCTAAGCGTGATGCAAACATCATCTCGGCAACAGTTGCTAATAAACCACCATCACCAATGTCATGGTAAGCCTTGATTAAACCACGATTGTTCCAGTCTTGAATCAAGGCAAAGAATGCTTTGAAGTCATCAAAACTATCGACATCAGGTGTCACCGAACCAATCGCTTTATACACTTGTGCAAGGATCGAACCACCTAAACGGAACTGGCCTTTAGATAAATCAATACGTACCAGTACAGAGCCTTCCAAGTTTTTCAATTCAGGCGTTAAGGTTTTACGAACATCTAGAACTGGTGCAAATGCAGTGATTACCCCTGTCATTGGCGAAGTAACAGCTTTGTCTTCACCATCATTCCACGTCGTACGCATTGAAAGTGAATCTTTACCCACTGGAATTGCGATGCCTAATGCAGGACACATTTCCATACCAATCGCTTTCACACCTTCAAACAAGGCTTGGTCTTCACCTTTTTGACCAGCTGCTGCCATCCAGTTTGCTGAAAGTTTGATATCGCTGATTTGTTCAATGTTGGCACAGGCAATATTGGTAATTGCTTCAGCAACCGCTAAACGTGCAGATGCCGCAGGATTTAACAAAGCAACTGGTGGACGTTCGCCCATTGCCATTGCTTCACCCGTGAAGCCTTGCAAACTTGTGGTGGTTACTGCTGCATCAGCAACAGGCACCTGCCAACGACCCACCATTTGATCACGCGCAACCATTCCCGTAATCGAACGGTCGCCAATGGTAATCAAGAATGATTTAGAAGCCACTGTTGGGTTCTTTAATACGCGGAAAATCGCATCTTTCAAATCAACTTTTGCTACGTCAAAGTCATTACCTGTACGCTCAATCGTTTCATATGAACGTTGCATACGTGGCGTACCGCCCAACATGACTTGCATTGGGATGTCGACTGCATTGTTTTCAAACAATGGATCTTCAACTGTTAAATGACGTGCTTCTGTCGCTTCACCTAACACGGCAAATGGACAACGTTCACGCGCACAAATTTCTTCAAACTGTTCTAAAGATTCTGGACGAATCGCTAACACATAACGTTCTTGTGCTTCGTTTGACCAGATTTCCATTGGGCTCATACCTGGCTCTAAAGATGGAATCTTACGAAGGTTTAATACTGCACCTAACTCATGGTCATTCACAAGTTCAGGCATGGCATTTGATAAACCGCCCGCACCTACATCATGTACAGATACGATTGGGTTGAAGTCTTCTAAACGCCAGCACGTATCGATCACTTCTTGGCAACGACGTTCCATTTCTGGATTTTCACGTTGTACTGAAGCAAAGTCCAAGCTCTCGCCCATGGTACCGCTGTCTACAGAAGATGCTGCACCACCGCCAAGACCGATCAACATTGCAGGGCCGCCCAATACAATAAGCAAGTCACCCGGTTGGATCGCATCTTTTTCTACATGGTCAGGACGAATGTTCCCGTAACCACCAGCAATCATGATTGGCTTATGGAAGCCTTTGACTTCACCATTTACATTTTGTTCGAAAGTACGGAAGTAACCATTTAATGCTGGACGACCAAATTCGTTGTTAAACGCAGCGCCACCCAATGGACCTTCAATCATGATTTGTAATGGCGAAGCCATACGTGAAGGTTTGCCGTAGTTTTCTTCCCAAGGTTGTTCAAAACCTGGAATATTCAAGTTTGATACAGTAAAGCCCGTTAAACCTGCTTTTGGTTTACCACCACGACCCGTTGCACCTTCATCACGGATTTCACCGCCCGAACCTGTTGCAGCACCAGCAAATGGAGCAATTGCTGTTGGATGGTTGTGTGTTTCAACCTTCATTAAAATGTGAGCAGCTTGGCTCTTATATTTATAAACAAAGTGACCATTTTCATCCGCTTTCGGATAAAAACGCATCGTGTCATAACCCACGATCACAGACGCATTGTCTTTATATGCTGACAATACATCTGTTGGAGACTCTTTATAGGTATTTTTAATCATTTGGAACAATGATAATGGTTGTTTTTCACCATCAATTGTCCATTCTGAACCAAAGATTTTATGACGACAGTGTTCAGAGTTTGCTTGTGCAAACATCATCAACTCGATGTCATTTGGATTACGACCCAGCTTGGTAAATGCTTCTGTTAAGTAATCAATTTCTTGCTCAGATAAAGCAAAACCAAACTCATTGTTGGCTTTAACTAACGCTTCTTTACCTTGACCCAAGATATCAATTGAGTTCAATGGCTTTGGCGCTGTTTCTGAGAACAAAGCTTTTGCATCATCAATTTGAGCAAAAACACTCTCTGTCATACGGTCATGTAGTGCCAATTTCACTTCGTTTGAAATCTCTGTTACACCTTTTAGCGTAAATAAGATTCCACGTTCTAAACGGTGAATTGGCGTATTACAGTTTTGGAAAATATCCGTTGCTTTAGAAGACCATGGCGAGATTGTACCAACACGTGGTGTCACTAAAATCTGGATTTCATCACTTGCAGCTTGGCGAAGTTCGAAAGATTGACCGTCGTTTAATAGTTGTAATGCCGATTGATGTTGCTGCTCGTTGAGCGCTTGATCAAACAAATAAACCCACTGGCTGTCAAAAGATTGAACAGAACTCATTGACGCTAAACTGTTTAAGAGTTGAGTTTTCTTAAAAGAAGAATGTGCTGCTGCACCGGCCACGATAAACATGTTGACTTTGGCTCCACGGGCGGGTCTGACGAACCTACCACAATGTGACTTATGAGAGAGCGCATATTCTACTGTGAAAGGCTCATTTCAGCTAGACATATCCATCTTAAAAAACAGAGTTTTCTAGCTCAAATGGTCTAATTTCTATTAGCTTTATCTGTTTTACTTTATTCGTAACAATTCATTTACTTCATTTATTAAGGATGCATGATTATTTCAACCTTTATATTTATGCATCTTAATCGACGTATAATTTATTTATCTGATCCTCATTTCAAGTAACGCCTTTTATTGTATTTTCAATCCTTAAACATTAATAAGACAAACTATGTCGCACTACGCTAGTGCTTTAATCTTTTTTTTGGCATGATGCATTGAACTTAGTTTGAATAATGATAAATGGAACAAATGCGTTGGTTAGAGTTGCTTTCTGCAATTCGTTTAGGTAGTAAAAAAAGCAGTACAGAATTGGCTCGAAGCCCTTTCCATAAAGATTATGACAGAATTATTTTTTCCCAAAGCTTTCGACAACTGAATAGAAAAACACAGGTTCACCCGCTTACACAGCATGATGGTATTCATACTCGCCTTACCCATTCGCTTGAAGTCTCTTGTATTGGACGCTCATTGGGTATGCTCGCAGCCGAAAAAATCAAAGATGAATTACCAATGTGGATTTCACCTGCTGATGTTGGCGCGATTATCCAAGCGGCTTGCTTAGCACATGATATTGGCAATCCTCCCTTTGGTCACGCTGGCGAATATGCCATCCGTGAATGGTTTGATGATGCGTCACATCGAGATTTTTTAACAAAACTTACGCCAGAAGAAGAAGCCGACGTGCGTCAGTTTGAAGGCAATGCACAAGGTCTTCGTTTACTCAGTCGAATTGACTATCACCCCGATGATGGTGGGATGCGACTGACTTGTGCGACACTTGGCGCTTATTTAAAATATCCATGGCTTTCAAAAACGATTGATGAACAAGGTGATACGCCATCCCATCAACGTGCAAAGTTTGGATGTTACCAATCTGAAAAAGAAATCTTAAAACAGCTTGCGGAACAACTCGGTTTGATTCAGCTTGGTGACTATCATTATTGTCGTCATCCACTCACCTATCTATTAGAAGCAGCTGATGATATTTGCTATGCACTGATTGATTTAGAAGATGGCATCATTCTGAATATGTTGAATTATGCAGAAGTTGAACCAATTTTTCTTAATCTAATTGCAGACTATGGAACACCTGAAGAACTGCATTTACCGCATACCACATGGCAACAAAAAATCGCAGCTTTACGTGGGCGTGTAATGAAACGCTTAGTCGATGAAGTCACAACCGCTTTTGCAAAGCATCATTATGAGATCATCACAGGTCAGCTTAAAGGTAGCCTTCTACAATATTGCTCACCCGATATTGAAGCAGGTATTCAAACAGCAAAAAATCTTGCGCGTGATCGAATTTTTGAGCATCCACAAAAATCTGGTTTGGAGATTATTGCTCATCAAAGTTTGCAAACAATTTTAGATGCTTTTGTTCCATTAACGATGCCACATAAGACATTAAGCTTTAAAGAACAGCGATTGATGTCAATTTTGCAACATTCGGGCGTAAATCTGCAAAACAACCATTATAATAATATTATGCAAGTCTTAGATATTATTAGTAAGTTTTCTGACCATCAAGCGTATAGTTTGGCACAAGAGCTACAAGGCAATAAAGTTGGATTCTTCTAATGGATAGATTTATTGATCAAGGAATTTATAGCCTATCTCTTCTCAAACCTGAAATCTGGGTACATTGCCCATCTTGTCAGAAGCTTGCAAAAATTATCGAAATAAAGGATCGAGAATCAGAAACTGTAAAAGTCTTTTGTACTCAGTGTACCTATCGCAAAGCGTTACAGCATATTCGTATCCAAAGTTATGACTACATGAGTTATCACTTTAATTTGAATCAAAATATGACTGAATGGAGTGGTGCATGTGAAGTCGAAATCAATACAAAATGTACAATATGCAAGCAAGGAAAATACAAATACCTTCAGCAATATGCTCGTAAATCACTTATTCCAAGACAAATAACTGTAAGTTGTAATTTTTGCCTACGAGAAAATAAGTTTGATGACTCTGTCTATATTTTAAGGAAGGTCAGTTATTCTAAAGTTGGCTTTGATCCCTATTATTCATATTCATTATTTTTAAATATTGCTGTTCGGCAAGGTCAAATCTGTGCTTATAACCCAACACATTTGGGAATATTAAAAAGTTTTATACAAGCTGGGCTAAGAGAACGTAAACTTCCTAACTACAATCGTAGTTATTTCTCACGTCTACCTGCTTGGGTAAAATCTAGTCGAAATCGAAAAGAAATTCTAAAAGCCATTTTGCGTTTAGAACAAATGGCATCTACTATTCAACCATTAACAAATAAGTGAAAGACTCGATGATCGGATGTTTAATTGGCGAAGTGTTTGCCTTAGAAGCCCCAACAGTATTACTCAATGTAAATGGTGTGGGTTATGAAATCGACACACCTCTTTCGACATTTTGCCAATTACATAAAGGAGAGAAAGTCACACTATGGACGCATTTAGTTGTTCGGGAAGATGCTCAACAACTTTACGGTTTTATTGATTCGCAAGAGAAAACTATTTTCCGTACACTACTCAAAGTGAATGGTGTTGGGCCAAAAATGGCATTAGGAATTCTATCAACATTAAGTGTAGAACTACTCATCCATACGATTGAACACGATGATATTAATACACTCGTTAAAGTTCCGGGTGTTGGTAAAAAAACAGCTGAACGTTTAATGATTGAGCTACGAGATCGTTTCAAAGCATTGGCTCAAACCACAAACAGCACAACAAATACCACTGCAACTCAAATACAATTTATGGCAAATTCACCTGTTGCTGAAGCTGAAGCCGCTTTACAATCTTTAGGCTATAAACCTGCGGAAGCACAAAAAGCGGTTGCTGCCGTAAAAGCAGATCATACTGAATCTGCCGATATTATTCGTGCTGCGCTTAAATCAATGATGAAGTAACTTTATGCAAGATCGTCTTATTAGTGGAACAGAAAAACCTGAAGATCATTTTGATCGTGCCATTCGCCCAACATCTTTAGCTGATTATATTGGTCAGCCTATCGTTCGTGAGCAAATGGAAATCTTCATCGGTGCAGCTCGTGGTCGTGGCGAAGCGCTAGACCATACATTGATCTTTGGCCCACCAGGTTTAGGTAAAACGACACTCGCAAATATTATCGCACGTGAAATGGGTGGAAATCTTAAATCAACTTCTGGCCCTGTCTTAGAGCGTGCTGGTGATTTAGCAGCCATGCTGACCAATTTAGAAGAAGGTGATGTTTTATTTATTGATGAAATTCATCGTCTTTCACCTGTGATTGAAGAAATTCTCTATCCCGCAATGGAAGACTATCAGCTCGACATCATGATCGGTGAAGGTCCAGCGGCTCGCTCAATTAAGCTCGATTTACCGCCATTTACACTCGTTGCAGCAACGACTCGTGCAGGTCTACTCACCTCACCTTTACGTGATCGTTTTGGGATCGTACAACGTTTAGAGTTTTATTCTGTCGAAGATTTAACTCACATTGTCACACGTTCGGCAAACCTCATGGATGTACCTATTACTCATGATGGTTCAATGGAAATTGCACGACGCTCACGCGGTACACCACGTATTGCAAATCGTCTACTCCGTCGTGTCCGCGACTATGCCCAAGTTAAAGGCACTGGTGAAGTGACACAAGACATGGCTCAACGCGCTTTAGATATGCTCAATGTTGACAAAATGGGCTTAGATACCTTAGATCGACGCTATCTGAGTATGTTACTAGAGCGTTTTGAAGGTCGCCCGACAGGTGTTGAAGCATTAGCAGCAGCAATGGCTGAAGATAGCGGTACATTAGAAGATGTCATCGAACCTTATCTTATTCAACAAGGTTATGTGATGCGTACAGCCCGTGGTCGTATTGCCACCAATATGGCTTATTTACAATTTGGTATGACTCCCCCTGAATAATATAAAAACATTCTTAATAAAATACTTTCTATAATGAAGCAATTAAAATAATATACAGATTATTCTAATTGCTTCATTATTTTATTAAGGGTCGAAATGAAAAATAAGTTATTAACAACAACACTTTATAGTAGCATTGTATTATTAACAGCTTGCGGTGGTGGGAGTGATAGCAACAATAATGAAAACTCTTTTCAAAGCAAAGAAAAAGTAGACTACACCAAAGCAGAGACAATTGAATCAATTTATGAACCAATAACAAATTTATCTCAAGATCAAAACAACATCTTATTAATCGGTACTGAGTTTGCTGAAAGTCTCTATTACGGTATTTATGCTAATAATAACTTTAAATGTTCGGATGGATCTTATACAAAAAATAGCGATAAGAGCATTACATTTAATAAATGCTCATTTCTAGATTATGCCAACGACGACAGCATCATTACACAGTTACGAGTTATAACCATTTCTGGATCAGTAAACAGTAAAGAAACACTTTATACAGATTCAGGCCGTTATGAGACTACGCTAAAAAACTTCAAAATCACGCCATCAAATAATGATACTATTACTTATAATGGCAGTATTATCAGCAAATACAGTTATAACAATGCTCAATACCAAATTAAAAAAATGACTTTTAATGTTTTTGATAACGAAACAAAGGAATCGAACCAACTAATTGCTAACAACTATCAACTCAACGTAAATAATCTGACAGTAACTAGTCAAGGAAATGTCGAAGGAAATCCAGACAACAAAATCTTCTCTGTGAATTTCAAAAGTGATATTAGATTTGAAAACATTAATGATAAAATTGCTTTCTACCCTAATTCAGCAGATATCGTAATTGAAGATACGAATAATGTGAAAAATTCAATTAAGATTTCGAATACGAGCAATTACAAAGCGCTCATTCGAGCTTATGCCGATGGAATCACAGTGGCCGGATATCCTAAAACGATTGAATGGTCTGACTTAGAATAAAGATTATTTATTTCTTTTTGAAGAAGCCCTACTTGTTAGGGCTTTTTTTATCAGCACCAAGAATATGTTATTTATTACTATTTCTTTAGTCTCATCGAGATCTTATCATTCCCTCATTGCTCCCAGTACGAAACCAATAGGTAAAAGAAATGGCAAATCATTTTGAGTTCAATATTCGCGTTTATATCGAAGACACTGATGCAGGCGGTATCGTTTACCATGCCAACCATATCCGCTTCATGGAGCGTGCACGTACTGAATGGCTACGCGCAGCAGGTGTTGATCACTACTGGCATCAACAAGACTACAACTTCGTTGTTCATCAAATTCAAGTCAAATATGTACGCCCAATATTAATGGATGATTTAATTACCGTTACAGCACGTGTTATTTCGTGTAAAGCAGCATCATTTGTGTTGCAACAAAATATTTATCGTGGTGAAATCTTGCTGGCTTCAGGTGAGGTAACGTTGGCATGTTTGAATAAAGAATTAATGCCACGTAGACTACCTGAGGAAATTCGTGATCTGATTCAAAAAGAATTAGCACAGGACTAAAAATAAACTTTCGGCACAGCAACTTATGGCAACTAACCTAGAATCTTCCCTGCATATTTCTGATTTGATTTTACAAGCAAGCCCTGTTGTACAACTGGTTATGCTGATCTTATTACTCGCATCCATTTATAGCTGGTATTTAATTGCCAAATTGCATATGGGTTTCAAGAAAGCAGATCAAGAGGATGAACATTTTCAAAAAATGTTCTGGTCAGGTGCCGAATTAAATACGTTATATAACAATGCTCAACTCAACTCTAAACGTCGTGGTTTAGAAGATATCTTCTATCAAGGTTTAGGTGAGTTTTTCAAACTTCAAAAACGTAAAGCTGATACTAACCAAACCATTGAAGGTACTGAACGCATCCTTCGTGTTGGTTTAAGCCGCGATCAAGGTGGTTTAGAACAAGGCTTGGGTGCTCTCGCAAGTATCGGTTCAGTTGCCCCTTATATCGGTTTGTTTGGAACAGTTTGGGGCATTATGAATGCCTTTATCGGTCTGGCAGCCGTTGATCAAGTGACTTTAGCCACTGTTGCCCCTGGTATTGCAGAAGCTTTAATCGCAACCGCAATTGGTCTTTTTGCAGCAATTCCAGCAGTACTTGCATTTAACCATTTCACTGCAAAAGGCGAATCTATCTATTCTGATCGCGCATTATTTGCAGAAGAAATGGTTGCTCTTCTACAACGTCAGTCAATTGGAACGACACAGGAAGATGCATAATGGCAATTCAGCGCTCAGGACGTTTTGATCGTATCAAAAAACCACTTAAAAGTGATATGAACGTCGTTCCTTATATTGACGTCATGTTGGTGCTCCTTGTGATTTTCATGGTTACGGCACCAATGATCACCAGTGGAATCAAAGTAGATTTGCCACAAGCAAATAATCATCCTATCGAATCGAAAGATATGCCTGCAATGGTAACGATTGGAAAAGATGGAAATATTTATCTGCAGTATCAAGAATACAAGGATAGTGAACCCCTATCGCTAGAACAACTTGAAACAGTCCTAAGTGATGCTCAAAAGCAAGCTGAACAAGACAACAAACAACTAACCGTATTGGTAAATGGTGATAAAACACGCCCTTACGGCGAAGTTGTATCACTCATGGCAAGTTTGCAAGAAGCAGGTTTAACACAAGTTGGTTTACTCACAGAGCCATTAAAATAAGCTATGAAAAAAATTCAAGAGCCTCCATTTAAACAAAATGCGATTGCACTGGGTTTTACACTCAGTGTTCATGCGATCGCAATTGTTGGCTTGCTTTTTTTAGGCTTGAGCAAACCACCTGAACAGCCAAAGAAACTGACAACAGTTTTAGTAAAACCCGAAGATCTTCCTCAAATCAATGATGAACAAGCTTCTGCAGAAAACCAAGCAAATGAAGTGCAAAGTCAGATCGTCGATCAAACCTTGCCAGAAAATATTCCTGTCGTGCCGCCCAAACCAACGACTCAACAACCAAATTTGGAACAACAAAAAACTGAGCAAGAAAAGTTAGCAGAACAAAAACATAATGCTGATGAAGCTGCTCGTGCTAAAAAAATTGAAGAGCAACGCAAACTTGCTGAAGCTCAGGTACAAAAGCAACGTGATGAAGCAGAAGCCAAACAAAAGGCAGATGCTAAAGCCAAATCGGATGCAGATGCTAAACGCAGAGCTGATCAAAAAGCGGAAGCTGACGCTAAAGCACGCCAAAAAGCTGAACAAGATGCCAAATTGAAGCAGCAACAGAAAGCTGCAGAAAATGCAAAGTTACAAGCTCAGCAAGATGCCAAGCGCAAAGCCGATGCTGATGCTAAACGAAAAGCTGATGCGGATGCCAAAGCTAAGGCTGACGCAGAAGCTAAACGCAAAGCCGATGCAGAAGCTAAACGAAAAGCCGATGCAGAGGCCAAAGCTAAAGCTGATGCAGAAGAAAAAGCTGCTGCTGCGAAAAAAGCTGAACAAGATGCTGCACAGAAAAAAGCGGAAGCTAGACGAATTGCATCGACAGCAAAACAAGATTTTGAAAAGAAAATCTATCGTACTTGGAATATTCCAATGGGCTCATCTGGTCAGAAAGCTACAGCTCGTGTAACTCTTAATGATAGCGGTGCTGTTATGTCTGTTATTGTAAATTCATCAGATCCAGACATGAAAGCAAGTATTGAAGCTGCCGTTCGAGCCGCTGCTCCATATCCGATGCCTCAAGATCCAGATGCTCGACGTGAAGCAAGAAGCTTTACTTCAAGTTTCACAGCAAAATAGTAATGAATAGTTAACATGCTTCGTTTTTAATAGCCGAAAGCATGTTAAGTATGTTAAATAATCAACTGTCTCAAAACACCAGCTCAAGTAATTGTAATTATGGAAAATACGCGTAGACATCTTATTTCTTTGGCAGTTCTTACAGCGCTTAGCCTAACTGTACCAGCCACGACCTTTGCACAATTACACCTAGAAATTGCTAAGGCACCCGAACAAGCGCCAAAGATTGCAATCGTTCCTTTTGGTAATGACAATAATGCGCTCTATCCCATCATTGAAAACGACTTAAATCGCTCAGGTCGTTTTACAAGTGCATCACAAAATCTTCCCGCTACAGCACAACTCAATCAGATCCAAGCGGAAAATTGGCAAAGTGCTGGCGTTCCTTATGTTGTCGTTGGTCAACTTAAGCCGATTGCAGGCAATTCTTTTGAAGTCCATTACCAGCTATACGATGTACAAAAACGTCAATACTTACTCAACGAAGTTTTAACCGTACCAAATTCACGAGTCCGCCAAGCGGGTCACATGATCAGTGATGCAATTTATCAAGCATTAACGGGTATTGCAGGTGACTTCAGCGGCCGTATTGCTTATGTATTACGAAACCAAGCGACTCCAGCTCAACGTTATACATTACAAATTGCTGATACAGATGGTGAACAGCCGAAAACTGTACTTTCATCACGCGATCCTATTCTGTCACCGACATGGTCACCTGATGCCAAGAAAATTGCTTATGTCTCATTTGAAACCAAACGCCCTGCAATTTATATGCAAGATTTAGCAACGGGTGAAAGAGAGGTTTTAGCGAGTTTCCGTGGTTTGAACGGCGCACCAAGTTTCTCTCCAGATGGCAAGTCTATGCTCTTCACAGCATCTATGCATGGAAACCCAGAAATCTATCAAATGGATTTAGGAACTCGCCAAGTAAAACGAATGACTACGGACTCAGCGATTGATACTGAAGCACGTTACGCACCAGATGGAAAATCATTTATTTTTACCTCTGACCGTGGTGGCTCTCCACAAATTTATCGTTATAGTTTTGATGATGGATCAGTTAAACGACTTACATTCAAAGGTGCGTTCAATGCACGAGGTACATTGAGTGCTGATGGCAAAAAAATTGCACTTGTTCATCGACCTAGCGGCAGCAATTACAAAGTCGCGATTCAAGATATTAATACTGGCATCACAAATATCTTAACCCCAACAAGTCTGGACGAATCACCAAGTTTCTCACCAAATGGACAAATGGTGGTTTATGCAACGCGTGAAGGTAATCGTGGCCTGTTATCAATTATGTCAACAGATGGTCGTTTCCGTATGAACTTGCCAAGCGAACAAGGCGAAGTTCGTGAACCAGCTTGGGCACCAAAATAAATTCAATCTATTGGAGATTCAAATGAATATTAAATATTTAACACTTCCACTTATTGCTGCAACGCTTGTATTTACGGGATGTGCAAGTCGTAAACCAGCTGCTGAAATTACAACGGGTAATACACCAAATGGTTCAACTACTGTAAGCACAGAAGGTTTAAGCGAAGATGCTGCATTAAATGCACAAAATCTAGCAGGTGCATCTTCTAAAGGTGTTACTGCTGCAAATAAAGCATTTTTAGCTAAACGAGTTGTTCATTTCGACTATGATAGTAGTGATTTATCAAATGAAGACTATCAAACACTACAAGCACATGCTCAATTCTTAGTTGCAAATGCCAACTCAAAAGTTGCTTTAACAGGCCACACTGATGAACGTGGTACTCGTGAATACAATATGGCACTTGGTGAGCGTCGTGCAAAAGCTGTAGAAAGCTTCTTGATTACCAATGGTGTAAATCCACAGCAACTTGAAGCTGTGAGCTATGGTAAAGAAGCACCTGTTAATACAGGTCACAATGAAGCAGCTTGGAAAGAAAACCGTCGTGTGGAAATCAACTACGAAGCAGTACCACCATTATTAAAATAATAATGATTTAGCTTCAAATAAAAATGCTCACATATCGTGAGCATTTTTTATGTTTGAGATTCTGCATCATCTTTTTTATCAGATGGCTGCATCGACTCAATCATATCGTGTTTATTAAACTCTTTATATTCAGGTTTTGATTCGTACTCTTTCCACGCCTCTTGCACATTTTCTTTAGAAATCTTTTCTAAGCTAATTGGCTCACTTGGCGTTGGGGTAGCGTCAAAATTCTTAGTCGACATCTGTGCTCTCCAAACTTCCTGTCTAGTATGCGATCAACATAGCATGTAATCTGTCGCTTGTAATCATAAAAGCAACATAAATAAAGTAAGATAATTTTTATTTTCGAGCGTTCTCATCTAAAATAGCCGCATTCTTTTATCAATTTTTTGACGCGGCTAAATCGGAGCTATTCAATTATGTCAAACCTTACCTTGTCCCAATATCTAGAACAACAAAATGGGAATTTGACACCAGAGTTGGCACAAGTCATCGAAACAATTGCAGACACTTGTAAGACAATTGATCAGGCATTACAAAAAGGTGCCTTAGCAGGTATTTTAGGCAGCGCTGGTAACGAAAATGTTCAAGGCGAAACTCAAAAGAAATTAGATGTTATTTCTAATGATTATTTAATTGATGCTTTAAAAGTACATCCTCAAGTTGGCGGTTTAGCGTCTGAAGAATTAGATGATTTCACACCTGCACAAGAAAATGGTAAATACCTCGTGTTATTTGATCCATTAGATGGTTCAAGCAACATCGACATCAATATGTGTGTAGGCACAATCTTCTCAATCTTGCCAGCAAAGAATGCCGTAACGCAATCTACTGACTTCATGCAAGCAGGTACAGAACAAGTTGCTGCGGGTTACGTATTATACGGTCCATCAACAATGTTGGCACTTACTGTTGGTGCTGGCGTAGTGTTCTTTACATTAGATCCAGTCAAACAAACCTATCTACTAACCACCGAACAAGTTCAGGTGTCAGCTGATACACAAGAATTTGCGATTAATGCATCGAATCAACGCCATTGGGAAAACCCTGTAAAACGTTATATTGATGAACTTTTAGCAGGTAAAACTTCAGTTCGTGAAAAAGACTTTAATATGCGTTGGGTTGCATGTATGGTTGGCGATATTCACCGTATTTTGTGCCGTGGTGGTGTCTTCCTCTACCCTTACGATTTAAAAGACCCTAAAAAAGCAGGTCGTTTACGTTTAATGTATGAAGCAAACCCAATGAGTATGTTAATCGAACAAGCTGGTGGTGCTTCAACAACAGGTCGTGTTCGTATTATGGAAATCCAACCGACAGAATTACACCAACGCGTTCCTGTCATTATTGGTTCTAAAAATGAAGTTGAACGTGTGACAAGCTATCACTAATCCAATCAAAATTTGATACTCGGAAACATCATCCACAACCTACGAT
Source organism: Acinetobacter sp. NBRC 100985 (assembly GCF_000241225.1). NCBI lineage: Bacteria > Pseudomonadati > Pseudomonadota > Gammaproteobacteria > Moraxellales > Moraxellaceae > Acinetobacter > Acinetobacter sp. NBRC 100985. The sequence continues at coordinate 27,977 of NZ_BAEB01000023.1, forward strand.
GTATCAAAAATTCAAATATTTCATAGACATGATGAGATATTTAAATGAATAAAATCGATAGGTTTTGTGGATGACTATGGTTTACCTACTTTTCTCTCAAGAAAAGTAGGTTTAACCGAAGGCTAACCCTTAAATAAGATGAGAACTTAGCCTGATACTGCTAAACCATCCTATTCATTGAGCCTATATTTATTAGACAAACTCTTATGGCCATTATTTTCCTAGAATCAAAAGACAATGCAAAAATCAAACATTTGCGTGGGCTGATCGAGCTGAATAGTGCCCGAAAGAAACATCAGCAAACCGTTCTAGAGGGTACTCACCTATGCCTAGCGTGGTTACAACAACAAAAGAAAATCTTTTCACTATTTACCACTGAACAAGCATTAGAAAATTCCGAGTTACAACAAGTCTTTGAGCTTCATCAAGGGCATATTTTCGTTATTAGTGAGGTTTTATATAAAGATTTAAGTACACTCGGTACAACATTACCTTGTTTGGCAATCATTGATTTACCACAGAATCCTGCACAAATTGATTTTACTCAAGACGCTTTAATTCTTGAAAATGTCCAAGATCCAGGCAACGTAGGCACGCTTTTACGCTCAGCCGCAGCAGCAAATATCAAACAAGTTATTTGCACACAAGGATCTGCATCACTTTGGTCACCGCGTGTATTGCGCGCAGGAATGGGCGCACACTTTAGCTTAGTCTGCTTTGAAAATATTCAACTTGAAGACATCCTTCCTCAATTTAAAATTCCAGTTTTTGTTACGAGTTCCCATCGTTCAACAAGCTTATATAGTAAGGACTTAACACAAGCTTGCGTATGGATTTTAGGAAATGAAGGACAAGGTGCAAGTAATTATGCCCTCGAACATGCCGAGGCTGTTGCGATTCCACAACCAGGCGGACAAGAATCTCTAAATGTTGCAATTGCTGGATCAATTTGCTTTTTTGAAATGGTTCGCCAACGTCAGTAAAACGTTAATTTATTTTAAATACGATTTTTTTACTGAGAAAATCAATTACACTACTAAAAATAATTGCTTAAGTTGTCAACGAATCCACCATTTTCAACGTTATATGGTTAATGAATTGGAAATAATGGTGGGTATCCATGACAGGATTTTCCATCTCTATGGATTTAGCACCGAAACAGGCTCGAACAGATAGCTGTACTGATCACAGTACTGTTGAACAACGTCTGCGTTTTTTTATGCAAGACGTCACTGGTCGTGCCCTAGTGATGATGGAAAGTGCAACGCAAGGACAACAAGGTATTGCAATGGATTTAGTCCAAGAAGCCTTTATTTCCTTACACAAATCATATTCTGATAAAAGTACAGAAGAATGGTATCCCCTTTTCTATACCATCCTTAATAACAAATTACAGGATTGGCGACGTAAAGAAGCGCGTCGAGCAAGCCCATTTTCTCTATTCAAAAAAGTGAGTTTAGATGACGACAATGAAATTATTGATGTCGTCGATGAATCCACTCCAAATCCATTTGAATTTCTCAATCAAGAAGTAACAATGGAAGAAATTCAGGTAGCGATTAACCAGCTACCAGTAAGACAACAGCAAGCTTTTATGTTGAGAGCTTGGGAAGGTTTTGATACATCTACCACAGCTCAAATCATGGATTGTAGTGAGGGCAGTGTAAAAACACACTATCATCGTGCAATTCAAGGACTCAGAATCGCTTTAGAGCATTTAAATCCACATGGAGGATCATCAGATGAATAAAGATGAGTTCACAAAAAAAGTGACTTCCAAGCTCGATCAACTTGAGAAAGAGCAATATCACAACAAAATGTTAGTGATGAATCATGTTCTTGATACTGTTCAAAAGAAACCAACGTCTTACTACAGTATTTGGAAAATGACTGGCTTTGCTTTTGCAGCAGCACTTATGGGTATTGTTGTATTACCTAGTTCATTGCAACTTGCTGATAAGCAACAGAATCAAGTGATCGTAAATCCAAAACTTTCACCACAAATGGTTGAAGATATGGAAATGTTAATGGCCTTTGGTGAAGATAGAGTTCCTCATGGCAGCTAAAAGAATTGCTCTTGTTGTATGCACACTCAGCCTGCTACAAACCAGTTTTGCTAGTTCAGAGCGTTTTTGGGTTTTTTCTAAACCTAATAAACCAACAACTGAAGAAGCTTGGGATGATCTCTCGCCTGAAGAACAACGTGTATTGATTCAACGCTATCAAACACTAAAAGAAATTCCGACAAATCAAAGCACTCAACTCCAACAAAGAATGGAGTGGTTTACTCAACTGCCAGAAAATGAAAAACAAAAAATGCGTGACGTTTGGCAAAAAATGAGCACCCAAGAACGTAATACATTGCGCAAAAGAATGCAGAATGCCAGTGTTGAAGAAAGATTAAACATCCGAGAAGAATACTTAAGCAAATATTCTGAACATTGATTTCAAAAATTAAATTTAAAATATAAAAATAGCGCCTTTCGGCGCTATTTTATTGAATCAAATTTCATTTTTTCATTCGGCGATAACCCAGCAATCCAAATAGTCCAAGTAAAGAAAGCCACCCCATACTTCCCCCGCCACTACTTGCATTACGAGTATCATCTGTTGTTGTTGCTGTACTAATGATATTTACAGTGCCAACATTAGAAATAGCAGGTGTACTATCATTATCGTAAACTTGGTAATTAAATGAGTAATTGAACGGGTTAAAGTTATTTGACTCTTGAATATAAATATTACCGCCATAACAGGTTTCTTTATCATCTGGAGCAGGACAAGCACCCTGACGATCTGCAGTAACAATAATATTCTTACTCGGTACATTTGTTAAACGAATTGGTAATTCAATACCCTCTTCATTTATCCAAAAAGCTGATTTATTTGGATTATTATCTGGACCATTTCCACCCTCCCCCGTATCACCATCATCGTTAGCATATTTCAATAAATTCAAAGCAATTTTTTGATTTTGTTGATACTTTAAAGTTACCGAGGTATCTTCTACTTCAGGCGCAATATTAGTAAATGCGGCTTTAATTAACCCCGATGATTTTACTGTTGGATTAGCTATTGACTGAATAGTATACTTACAAAACACTTTATCGCCAGCTTGAGTAATTGTGTCATCTTTACGATAAATAATGATTTGCCCAAGATCTTGATTCCAAGAACAAACTAAATTTTCATCTGGCTGTACGCTAGTAACGGCATCATTAATTTGACCAACCCCTAATGCCTCAGTCGTAACATTATACAAAGTTTTATCAAAAAATTGGATCTTATGTGTACCATCTGATTGTATTAACTCTTCCGGTAGAGGTAACTGATATTTCTTTAAATCAACATAAATTGCACGATAATGCAGGTTATTCTTTGTACTGTCATAGAGATTTTTATTGATTTCTAAATTATCTTTATCCGATGTTGTAAGCAATGGATCGTCTGGATTTTCTATTAGATATTCATAGTTTTCAATTTGCTGTTTATAACCATCAACCAAACCTTTAATAGATACATTCGACAGATCTTCTAGATCACCAGCTGTAAACTTCATTAACTCTACTGAACCAATATCACAACTATTTCGGGCATCTGGATCATAATAAAGAGTACCATCTGCAATACGTGCTATCCCTCGTTGATCATTTGTACTACAACCATCCGCACCTACTGTGCTCACATCAACTAAATCTGTTTCAGTTTTATTATTCTTTGGATAGTACAGTGGTAAGAAAGAAGTATTTTCTGTTTCGGGCTGTAGAGCACTTAATAAAGTTCCCATACTTTGTGTACTAATATCAAGATTAGTATGGTCTTCAGGAAGTGCTTCTTTTGGTAAATCACATTTATTATTACTTGCGCTTAAAGCAAAAGCATTATAAGCAAGTAACATATTAACATTTTCTTGATCCTCAGCAGCACCTAGCAAATAACGACACGCATAACTACTATTATTAAAAGATAAGACATTGAAACCTAATGCTTTTAAGCCTAATTTATCATAGAGAAAAACTGTGTTCGCTTGGTTCTCAACGACCGTATTACTCGTCATCACTAAGCTACTATTACCACTCAGAATACTTGAAGAATTATCTGTAGCACTTCCAGCCTTAGTATCACCACTAAACTTAATTATTGTTCCAGTTGCACTATTTGCCTTGTTTTGAGCTATAGTATTTGTAGTTAAATTAACTGTTGGTTCCCCACAAAAATCGAACACGCTACCTGAAGATGTTGAACCATTTGCAATAATGCTACTTGCAGAGAAAGTAATCTCACGCTTTGAGTACACGTTGTCATTGAAACAACTCATACCCAAAACACTTCCAAATGGAGATTGATTCGCCTTAATTACAGAGTTTGCGACAGATAACCCCGCTGTTGGGCCAGCAAGAAAAATTGCCCCCCCAGCAACCGCGGCCTGAGAAGAAAGAATTTGTACATTATTCAGACTTATATCTGCCCCTGCATAAATTGCCCCACCACGATCAGAGGTTTTGCCACCTTTAAGGGTAAGGTTATTTAAAAACAATCCTCTTCCACCAATCGTTGTATTGAAAATACGAGAATTATTATTCCCATCAATCACTGTTTTAATTGCAGTTTGAGCTGGGTAACGATTAGTAATTGCACTTTTTTTCTCCCAATCCAAAGGGCTAGCACCATAAACAGTAACAGTAACATTAGGAACCAGCTCACTTTTTAATGTATATGTACCTGCCTCAAGTTGAATTTGTTTTGTTGTACTAGAAGAAATATCACTAATACTACAGCCACCATAGGACTTTCTTATTTCAGCAGCTTTTAGTGCTTCTCGTAATGAGCAAGCATTCGTATTTTCTCCATCTTCATCAGCAAAAGTAGTAACCTTAATAATATCGGTGCTTGTTGCAGCAATTAATGGCATTGATGCAACAACCATCGTAGCCAAAATTCCTTTTTTATAATTTTTCATCTTTAAACTCATCCTTGTTCAAGCTCTGAAACGGCGTAAACCAATTAACCCAAACAACATTAAAATTGCTGGAAAACCAAAACTTCCTCCACCAACATTGACTGTTTTACTTTCGAAATTATTTGGCGGGTCTTGAACAATCGTTGTAGGGATCGTGATGTAATAATTTGAAACATCATTGAAACGAGTTGTAGTTGTTATAATACGCAAATTGAATTTATCAGCACCATGCCAATTGCTATTCGGTGTATAAATAACATTACCCTCTTGATCAAGCGTTAATTTACCTTTTGATACAGTTTGAGTCTGCTGAATCTCTAAACAACCTGGTTGCCAAGATTGGCCATCTGAGCGTTTCCCCAAAATTTTCTCACATGAAGCAATATCTAATAACTCCCCATCTAAAAAGCTATCTGCAATATTAAATTTAGCTGTTTCTCCGTATAAAATATCTTGTCCAGCAACAGGTATTTCACTACGATTAATAACTAGCTCAATAGCTCCTAGATCACAAAGTTCATCATAACCGCTTCGAGTTTTCCCACGTTGATCACTTGCCTCACAACTTGCCAATCCTATTGAACTACCATCACTGTAAATTCGACCTTTATTCACAATAAGTGAGTCAGATAGTCGAATATATGACATTAATAGTCGGGGTTTAAAGTATCCAAGCATTTGATCTTTAGGAGTGTAGTATGGACATAATAGACCATTTGCTGGTGGGGCATCACAAGTTCCCTCATCGTCTACACCACCAGCTATTAATTTATGTTCGGGTTTACTCTTATCCCAAATAATATTTGGTCTTTCCGTTGGGGCATTACGATTACAATCTAATTCGGTTAAATTACTCTGTACTATCGATTCATCATTTGCTGAAGCTACGCAGTTTTTACCATCATTATCCACTAAAACACTATTTGAAATATTAGCACTTGGTAATTTCTCTGTAGTTGTTTCGCCATTGGTTGTAGATGTATATGTCCACTTAGGTGCTTGCAAATAGAGACCAGCAGCATTCTTAATCATAGTAATATTATTAAGAATCATGCCCTCTCGTACATTTGCAACATATCCACCCTTATTATGAAAAATTGTTGTGTTTCGCAAACCCGCAATACGTGTAGCGAGTGCTGTTCCAGTCGTAGTATCAGTAAATCCTGTTTGTGAATATAATAAAGCACCATCTGGTGTTGTAGCAGTGCCTTCGTTATCTCTAATGACTGATTGCGAAATTAAATAACGAGGCATTTCACTATAAATCACAGCACCTTGATCAGCCTTATTTTTTTCTATAATACTATTATTAAAACTTACGTATCCTGCTGTTTTTCGTTCATCTGACAAAATACCAGCATTATAAACAGCCCCACCTCGCGCAGCGTAGCCAGAAGATAATCTTGAATATACAATATTTAATGCCTCACGATTATAAATCAATCCACCATCGTTTAACTTACTTGATGAACCCTTAAGATTTAACTCATTAAATGTAACTAAAATAAGGTCTTTTTCTACACTGCCATCATCAATAAAGAACAATCGATCATTACCAACCATTTTCAATGTAGCATTATTTAATCCTTTTTTATTATCATTAAACTCACCACTACTTGCCACAGTAATAGTCATTGCTGCTTTAAGCTGTAATGAGCTATTTAAAGTATATTCTTTATCACGCTGCAAAATAATTGTAGATGAAGCATCTTTATCTCCACAACCATGATATCCATTTTCATATTCGGTCTGAGTTCTGTTATTTAAAAAGAATACGGCTTCACGTAATGAACAAACAGTATCATCTTTATCTTCATCAACTAATGTTGTAACTTGAATATCTGCAGAATATACATGTCCAGTAATCGCAAATAAAGCACAGGCAAGCGTCCGCTTGAGCATACCGATCTCCTTCTATTTTTCATTTTTCTTCGTATTGCAAACTAATTATTTGCAACCACAATCCTTTGTGCGTACTTTGTCACAGCTCTCGAAATTACTCAAGAAATTTTGTGCTATTGGCGATATTCATCAATTAATGCATAAATTTGCTTAAGTGTTGTATTTGAAAGCTTTGTTTTTTCGCCCTTCAACATTTTTTCGAGCTGCGCAAGAGTTTGTAATAAAATAGAGGCTTGGTGTGGGCCATTCAATAATAAATAATCAATGATTTGTTGATCAAAATGAATACCTCGACGGGTCATCACAGATTGAAGCAATGCTTGTCGATCAGTAAAAGAACTACCGTTGGGTACTTTAACACTCACAGCCTGCGTTAACCTTGACTGTAAATCTGGTAATTCTAGCTTTAACTCAATGGGAGCAACGCGAGAAGAAAAAACGAGTTGGCCTTCGTGATTATTCATTAAATGAAAAACAGCTTTTTGCCAATGTGGAACACCACTGATTGCATCAATATCATCTAAAGCAACTAAATCATAAAACTCTAATGAGGTAATCGCTTCAATAGGAGCATCTAATAACTCTAATAAAGATACCTTGATTGCTGGGCGTCCTAATTCAAGATAAGAGTCACAAATTGCTGATAGTAAATGACTTTTCCCTGTTCCAGCCCCACCATAAATATAAAAACGACTGACTAAGCCTGCATGTAACTGCCTAATCGCATCAACTACAGGCCCCCAACCTGGCCCCGAAAAATCACTGATTCGAGCATCCAGTTGGGGTTCAATATCCAGTTGGAGTTGACGCATATATGTCGTATTTTCCTCAATTACTTGGAAGTGTTTGTATCTGAAGTCTCTGTATCTTGAGAGTTTTTCACATCAATATCAATATCTATTTCATTCGTTTCAATACTAATGTGCTGGGTGCTGCCTTCTGCAACAATAATTTCGGTAGGTAATCCATAGAGACGACTTTTTTCATAGTTATTTCTTGCATGTTTAAGCAAAACAACGATGACCGCAGCGACAGGTAAAGCAATCAACATTCCAAGAAAACCACCTAATTGCGCACCTGCTAAAACAGCAAAGACAACAGCGACAGGAGATAAACCAATTTTATCACCTAACAGGAACGGTTGTAGAATATAACCTTCAACCATTTGGCCAATCATGAATACAATGCCAACTAACAATAATTGCATCCAATCAAGTCCGAATTGGAATAATGAAGCAATCACAGCTGCAATAATACCAACACCAAAACCTAAATAAGGAATAATACTCGCCAAGCCCGCAATCATTCCAATAATTAATCCAACCTCTAAACCGATAAGTTGTAGACCTACCGCATAAACAATTCCAAGTAAAAGCATCACCAAGAACTGCCCTTTTACAAATGCACCTAATACACTGTGACACTCACGAACAATTGTTAATGTTGATGCTTCGTATGGACGAGGAATTAAACGTCGAAGGCTTTGTAGCATTCTTTCCCAATCAAGTAAGAAATAGAAAGAAATAATTGGAATAAGAATAACTACCCCACCAATTTGAATAAAATTCAAACCAGACTGAGCAAGTCTTAACGCCATCGTTTGAATACTATCCGCACTATAATTAGTTTGGATATAATCCATTACAGTCTTAGAAATTTGCTCAGTATCGATTTCCATTGGTACCACATTGAACGTATGTGAAACCCAAGGCAAGAACGTCGCGTTGATCCAGTGAATGCCCGCAGGAATACTGTCTCTAGCGTACATTAACTGTTTCCATACCAATGGTACAAGGAACCACAAAACAACTGTCAGACCTACGCCAATACCAACAAATACGATACTAATGGCTAACCAACGGGGTAATTTAATTTTTACAAGAACATCAACAAGTGGACTAAACAGGTAAGCAATAAAAAATGCACCTACAAATGGCAGTACAACAGGTTTCAATAAGTATAAGACCCAGAGAAGCAATGCGAGTCCAGCGATGATAAAGATACGGCGCAGTACCTGATCTTGCATAAAATCTAGCCTTTTTTCGTGTAATCGTTATAAATGGAAAAAAATTTTAAATAAAGATAGCATTTTCGAGCATAAATAACATAAGAGTTTCGTATATTCGGGTTATAATCTGCCGCCAATGCGGAGACTTCATTATGAGCAACTCAACTTCTACCCCAAACACTGGTTTAAGCTACAAAGATGCGGGGGTCGACATTGAAGCGGGCGACGCACTGGTCGATCGTATCAAATCTGTCGCTAAACGTACCACTCGTCCTGAAGTTATGGGCGGTCTAGGTGGCTTTGGTGCGCTATGCAAAATTCCTAAAGGCTATGAAGAGCCTGTATTGGTTTCAGGAACTGACGGTGTAGGTACTAAGCTACGTTTAGCACTTAATCTGAACCGCCATGACACAATCGGTCAAGACCTTGTGGCAATGTGTGTAAATGACTTACTTGTATGTGGTGCTGAACCATTATTCTTCTTAGATTACTATGCAACAGGTCATTTGAATGTTGATGTTGCAGCGAATGTAGTCACTGGTATTGGTAAAGGTTGTGAGCTTGCAGGTTGTGCATTAGTCGGTGGTGAAACTGCTGAAATGCCTGGTATGTATGAAGGTGAAGATTACGATCTTGCTGGTTTTGCTGTCGGTGTTGTTGAGCAAAGCAAAATTATTGATGGCTCTAAAGTAAAAGCTGGTGATTTATTGATTGGTGTTGCCTCTAGCGGCGCGCATTCAAACGGCTATTCTTTACTACGTAAAATTTTAGATGTTAAAAATGTTGATTTAACTCAAATCGTTGATGGTCGTCCACTTGCAGATGTTGCAATGGAACCGACTCGCATTTATGTAAAACCTGTTTTAGAACTTTGCAAACAAGTTGATGTCCATGCAATGGCACATATCACTGGTGGTGGTTTGCCGGGTAACCTTCCGCGTGTTCTTCCAAATGGCGCTCAAGCCGTTATTGATGAATCAAGCTGGGAATGGTCTGAGTTATTCCAACTTTTACAGCGCGAAGGCAATGTAGAACGCTTTGAAATGTATCGCACATTCAACTGTGGTGTTGGTATGGTGATTGCTGTTGATCCAAGCGAAGCGGATAAAGCCGTTGAGGTATTGAACACTCAAGGTGAAAAAGCTTGGAAAATTGGTCATATCCAAGAAAATACTGAATCAGTTGAAGGCGCAGACGAAAAAATTCGTGTGATCTTTGCATAATGAAAATTGCTGTACTTGTCTCAGGCAATGGTAGCAACTTACAAGCCCTGATAGATGCTCAACAAGGCAAACAACTATCAGGGCAAATCATTGGTGTTCTTTCAAACAAAGCTGATGCTTATGCGTTACAACGTGCTGAGAACGCCAATATTGCAACTGCTGTCATTTCGCATAAAGACTTTCCAAATAGAGAAAGCTTCGATGAAGCAATGCATCAACAACTGCTGAATTGGCAGGTTGATTTAGTCATTCTTGCAGGTTTTATGCGCATATTAACACCAAACTTTGTCAGTAAATGGCAAGGGAAAATGTTAAATATTCACCCTTCTCTCTTGCCTTTCTATAAAGGTGTTAATACGCATCAACGCGTATTAAATACAGGGGATCGCCTGCATGGTTGTACGGTTCATTTTGTAACAGCTGAACTTGATGCTGGTCAAAGTATTGCTCAGTCAGTTATTGAAGTTGGTTTGCATGATACCGCTGAAAGTTTAGCACAGCGCATACATAAACTTGAGCATTTTATTTATCCTCAAGTTACGCAATGGATATGTAATGGTCAGCTATCTTGGAAAAATGGCAAAGCCTATTTCAACCAAAAACCTTTAGAGCGTCCTATTCAATTTGCTCAATTGTAGTTAATGAATCAGCAAATTTAGATTTGCTGATTCTTCTCAGCTTTTTTATTTTGATTTAATCAAACTTCTAATCTTTTCTACCGTATCCAGTGGATGTTCCAATGGGAACATATGCCCTCCGTCAACAACTGAAAATGGAATATCCAATTTCTTTTGTGCTACTTGAGGCAGCTTCTGCTTTAAAAATACGCTGTCTTGACCAACAACCAAATCAACAGGAACTTTTGGCTTTGGCATCGGCAACCACCACATTGATGGTGTTGTTCTAAATATCTTAACTTCTGCGTGCTTAGGTATGGTTAACATGACGCCATTATTTTGCGGATCGTTTGTTAAGGCATAATCGATATAGGCTTGAAAACAATCTTCATCGAAAAATTGATAAAAACCTTTTGATCTCAACAATTCAGCAGCCTGCTCTCGCGACTCCCAGCGATCTCTGCGTCTGGCAGATAAACCTGCTGGTGTAATCTGATCAACAAGTTTTGGCTTAAATAACTTTGCCAAATGAAAAGCGAAAGATGCTTTACCAATAATAAAAGGTGGATCAAGCATGATCACTTGAGAAAATAATTCTGGACGACGATATGCTGCCATTAAGGTCAAAACAGAACCCAAAGAGTGCCCTAATCCAATCACCTTACGTCCATGCGATTGCTGAACGATACTATCAATCACTTGGTCTACTAAGTATTTCCAACCGTGCGTAATTGGATAACGCTGATCAGAACCAATTTCTGATACATAAATGACATCATATTCATCTTTGAGTTGATCAAAAAGTTTTTGATAAACTTTTGAAGGGACACCGTTCGCATGTGCGAAATGGATTAAAGGTTTCATAAGTTTGTCTATAAATTTATTGATTGGTCAATTATCCCGCTATGTCACTTTAATGCAAATTAAAAGAAAGAACTAAGGAGTAATTTTTAGAGAGGGAAATTTGATGGATTAATTGATTTGCTTGGTTTCCCCTTACGAATAAGAGGAAACTAATTTTAAAAACTAAAATTATTGAATTTTTGCACTTTGCTGAGTTTCTAATTGAGCAGCTAATGAACTACTAATCCCTTCACCAATCTTCGCGCCCATACGTCCCAAAATTGACTCTAAAGGATTACGCTGTACTGTATAATCAACTTTTTGCTCAACTTTCAGCTCACGCATTAGCGTTGTAAGACTACCACTACGGTCAGCAACACCTAAAGCAATTGCTTGTTCACCCGTCCAAAATAGACCAGAGAACACCGAAGGATCAGTTGATTTCAAACGCTTACCACGACCTTCTTTAACCGCATTGATAAAATGTGTGTGCACGTTGTCTAAAACAGATTGCACATGCGCTTGTTGAGCAGGATTAATCGGTTTCGTCATACTCAAAATATCTTTGTTATTACCCGATGTGAGCGTACGATCTTCAATACCAAGCTTTTGTGCTAAGCCACTTAAACCATAATTTGGCATAATCACACCAATTGAACCCACCAAGCTTGAAGGATTCACGATAATTTCATCCGCTGCTGAAGCAATATAATAAGCACCTGATGCGCCCATATCACCAATCACAGCATAGACTTTTTTATCCGGATGTTGCTTTTTTAAATAACGAATTTCTTGCCAAATTTCATCGGATTGAACAGGAGAACCACCAGGTGAATTAATATTTAAAGCAATCGCTTTGCTACCGCTCGCTTCAAAAGCACGTTTTAATGCTTTATTGGTATCTTCACTATTGACAGTCGATTGACTGCTAGAAGAATCAATCGTACCAATAATATCCACGACTGCTAGGTGGTCGCTACTGATACTTGTTGTTGATTTTTCTGTTGATGTTGAACATCCTTTGGTCATCGCTATAAGTACAATCAGTAAATAAGCAAAACCTAAACATTTAAAGAAGATACTCCAACGACGGCTACGACGTTGTTCCTCTACGGAAGCTAAAACAGCCTTTTCTAAAATTTGCCATTCTTTGCCTGTGACATTATTACTATTTGTTGGTTCGTTTTGTGGTTTCGGTGGCCAATCGGACATAAGATTCCAATCCAATATATTGTAAAGTGGTTTTATTATATACGCGGATTTGCATAAAACTGTTTAAATAACTTGTCTTAACTTATAATTATTTTTTGCATTATACTTTCCTTTGTAATTCTCAATACCTTTGATAAATGACCCAACATACATCGACAAGTACTTCCTATCGTCTTATAAAATTGATTAGCCGCCAGCCGATTCAACTCGGGCGTTTCTTTGCGAAACTGCTGGCTGCACTATTTAATACATTTCAACTCTCTAAAATTTCTAAAATTATTGGTTTAAATCTCCGAATTGCTTTTCCACATTTATCTGAACAAGAACATCAACGACTCAAAAAACAAGCCATTCAAAATGAAATCACGTCCTATTTTGAGTTTTTGAGCATTTGGGGAGCATCAAACAAAAAAATATTCAACGTATTCATCATGTGAGTGGTGAACATTATTTCCATGAAGCTCTCGCCGCAAAAAAAGGGGTTGTCTTGATTCTTCCACACTTTGGCACCTGGGAAGTAATGAATGCATGGTTATCTCAACATACACAAATAACTATTTTGTATAAGCCCGTTAAAAACCCTGACGCTGATCGTTTTGTCCGTGATGCGAGAAGCCGAGAACAAGCAAACCTTGTTCCAACGGATGAAAGTGGCGTGCGTCAAATTTTTAAAGCTTTAAAACAAGGTGGAACCACAGCTATTTTGCCTGACCATACCCCTGATCATGGTGGTGAGATGGTCAATTATTTTGGTATTCCTCTAGCTTCAAGCAGCTTGAGTGCAAAACTGATTCAAAAAACTAAAGCTGCTGCATTATTGCTCTACACTAAACGTAATGATCAAGATGGATTTGATATAGTGATTGAACCTATTAATCCTCAAATCTATCAAGGAACTGCCGAGGATGGTACGCTGATCATTCATCAAAGCTTAGAACAACTGATTCGACGTTATCCTGAACATTATCATTGGAGTTATAAACGTTTTAGTGCCAATAAGGCATTGAAAAAAATTTATGACATTGATGAGAAAGAGGCATTAGAAAAAGTTGATGAAGTTCGCAATCAAGCAATGCAGCAGCATAATATCTAAGCTATTTCCGCTGCAACCATTTCACTTGTTGCCGTTGTTGTTTGAGCTGAACCTGCCCCTGATCAAAGATAAAGCTGATCGTTCCAGCATTTACAGTCGTCAGCAGTGGAATATTTAAAGCTTTCAATCGCTGTTGCAATTCTAAACTCGGATGACCATAACGATTGTCGAAACCTGCTGAGGCAATCGCTAGCCTTGGCTTCAATATTGCTAAAAAATCATAAGCAGAACTATGCTTGCTGCCATGATGACCAAGTACCAACACATCAACTTTTAAATCAGGATACTGCTGCAAAAGCTTATATTCAGTTTCCCATCCCGCATCTCCCATAATTAAAAAGTGCTGATAAGGCTGGGCATTGGAAAAAGTTAAATAAATGACACAGGATTGTTCATTTTGCTGACTGCTCGCAAGTGCTAAATCTTCAGTACGTGGTGATAGCACTTCAATTTTAAGATTAGTATAAGTCCACTGCTGTCCCTGCTGACACAATGAGAAATTATCTTTAAATTGCATACTGCTACGATATTCATTTGACTGAACTTGCTCAATAGCGAAAGCATTTTGAATCTTAGGAAATGCGCCACTGTGGTCTTGATCCAGATGCGATAACATCACATGATTAAGTTCCCTTATACCCTGTTGACGCAAGAAGGGAATAACAACGCGCTCTCCAATACTAAATTTTGTTTCATCATAAGAGCCACCTGTATCAATCATCAAAGTGTGCTCTGGGTGTTGCAGGAAAATCGCCTGCCCTTGTCCAACATCTAAAATATTTAAGACAGTTGGTTGTGCTTTGAAACCTAACAGAATGGGCAAAAAACCAATCAACGACCAAGCTTTTGGAAGTGTTCCATGTGGCAAAAAAAGTATGATGAGTCCGACAATTAAACTCACCATCATAAGTGGAGTACAACTGACACCATACAACGCAGGTGAAACTTGCTGTAAAATGCTTAAAATCCACAACAAAACGGATAAACAGACATCATTTAGATAAAATAAAAACGTTCCTAATATTGGAATAATGGAACTTAGGCAAGCAGCAAGAATATCCAATGGGATGACAATCATACTTAAAAATGGTATGGCGATTAAATTAGTCAAAGGTGCAAATAAAGAAATTTGCTGAAAGAAAATGAGTACTAACGGCAGTAAAGCTACAAAAATTTTCCATTGTGATTCTACTAAGAGCTTAATCGCAAAATACCCCTTTTGCACATAAGTCATCGGTTGATCTTGTGGTAATTTCGCTATGGTTTGATAAATTCTCAATAGAATAAAACATGCACCATAAGACAACCAAAATGCCGCTGATAAAATACTAAAAGGATCAAAAATCAGTAATAGACTTGCGCTATATACCAATAAAGCAAAAGGTCGAATCGACTGTCGAACAAGAAGAAAAAAGCCAACAATACAAACTGTAAGTAACGTTCTAAGTGCAGGGATTTCAAACCCAACAAAAGCAACATAGAGCAATACGCAGCAGATAAAAGGAAATAACAATACAACCTGTCTAGGCTGCCATAGATAAAGTTGTGGGCAATAACATTGTATCACTTTCTGCAATAACCACGTCAGCATCAAAGCAAATATCAGTACATGAGGTCCTGAAATTGCCAATAAATGTGAGATGCCAAGCAATTGAAATTGTTGTTTGATTTCATCAGAAAGTAAACTTTCATCGCCAGTCAACAATGCTAACATCAGTCCTTTATTCTGATAATTTGAGGTCTGTAACTTTAATCGAAATGACAATCGCATCATTTCAACATTCAAAAGAAATTTTGCAGTGATACTTTTTTGTTGTTTTAAATGTTGTTGATAACCGAGTCTATAAACCTCATCATCACTCAGAAGTTCGATCTGCTTTACTGAAAATGCAGACATGACATTTTGTTGCAAAAACCATTTTTCTTGATCAAATGCGCCAGAAACAGCATAACTATGCGCTGGCTTGATCGTGCCATAAATTTTGTAATAGCTACCGAGTTTTAAGGAAGAAGATAAGTCAAACTGATCTTTATTTTTCTTTAAATACAGAAACCAATTTACAGGCTGATCATAGCGATTTAAAACTTCTGCAATTTGCTTGTGCCCATTGTCGCTAAGCTCATCTATTTTCTTGATATAAATAATGGCTTCAAATGGCTGTGTTTGAGTTTCGCGGAATTGTAGGCGTTGCTGCAATGCCTGATCAGCAAAATGATATCCAGCACAAAACAATGCCCAACTTGAACTTATTAAAATGAGAAAAATAAATAAAGGCTGACGAACGGCTGACTGTCGTTTTTTATAAAATCCTATAGCAAATATAAGCATTGCCAGAGCAAGCCATACCCACCATGTTGCATTGATAAAAGCAAGGTTGTGCCCCATTAGAGCAATACCTGCAATCCACCCTATAAGAATAAGTTTTAACATTTAATTTTTAATTAAGTTTTTGATTTTTCTAAGGGCAAAATTAAAGCCCTTTTTCAGGGCTTTAACAAGAGTACAAACTAAAAATTATGGCTGATCAATCCATAAACCATCTTGCATATGCAAAATTGAATCAGCAGATTGTGCCAATTGCTCGTCGTGTGTCACGATCAACATCGCCATATTCAGCTCTTTTTTCAGATCAGTCAGCAGCTCAAAAATACTGAGTGCCGTTTTACGATCAAGGTTTCCTGTTGGTTCATCCGCAAGTACAACCGCAGGTTTCGTTACTAATGCACGCGCCAATGCAACACGCTGACGCTCACCACCAGACAACTCACCAGGTTTATGCTCCATACGATGCGATAAACCTACACGATCAAGTAAATATTCAGCTTGTCTTTTCACATCTTTAAAGTTGCTTTCACGACGCAACATCAAAGGCATTGCAACATTTTCAAGCGCTGAAAATTCAGGTAACAAATGATGGAACTGATAAACGAAACCTAGATGCTGGTTACGCTTGTAACCACGTTCTGCTTCGCCTAAATTATCAAAACGTTGGCCGTGTAAAAAAACCTGTCCTTGTGTTGGCTGCTCTAAACCACCCAACACATGCAATAAGGTACTTTTACCTGAACCGCTTGAACCAACGATTGAAACAAATTCACCCGCATTAACTTGTAAAGATAGACCTTTAATCACTTCAACTTTAGTTTTACCATCATCAAAATGTTTAAAAATATCTTTGGCTTCTAATACAATTTTACTCATAACGTAATGCCTCAGCAGGTTGAACTTTGGCTGCACGCAATGCAGGATAAATTGTCGCCAAGAAACTCAGCAATAAAGACACAATGACGATAATAACAACATCTTGCCATCTTAAATACGAAGGTAAGTAATGTACAAAATAGGCATCAAACAGATTCAAACCTAAGGCTGTATTAAACCAAGAAATAATATCACTGATGGTTAGAGCCAACGTTACCCCTAAAATCGTGCCCGCAATTGTACCGACTACCCCAATCACAGTTCCTTGCACCATGAAAATTTTAGTAATCATCGATGGTGAAGCACCTAAAGTACGTAAGATTGCAATATCTGACTTTTTATCTGTTACGACCATCACCAGTGATGAAACGATGTTAAACGCGGCAACTACGATGATGAGGAATAATAATAATCCAACAAGTGTTTTTTCCATTTGAATCGCATTGAACAAATTACCGTGGGTATACGTCCAGTTCGATGCGTAGAAATTACTTGGTAATTGACTCACAATTTCATCAGCGACTTTAGGCGCTGCGAAAATATTATCAAGTTTTAAACGTACACCTTGAGCCCCATCAGGTAGACGTAATAATGTCGATGCATCATTCAAGGCAATATAACCCACCATCGAATCGACTTCAGCGCCTACACTAAAAATACCCACGATTTTAAATCTTTTAAAACGAGGTACTACACCAGCTGGTGACGGCGTTGCTTCTGGTAAAACCAAAGTGACATTATCATTAAGCCCCAAGCCTAATGCATCCGTCATATCCTTACCAAGCACGATCCCAAACTCACCTTTTTTAAGTGAATTTAAATCACCTGCCACCATATGGTTCTGGATAATAGATACTTTCTTTTCGTATTCAGGTTCAATCCCTGTCACCATGATGCCTGCGACCTGCCCTTGAGCGGTCAACATGCCTTGTAATTGAGTAAAAGGTGCAGCACCCGTCACATGCGAATGTTGCTCAACCTTTTTTACAAGCTCAGGCCAATCTGTTAGAATTTGAGTAGAAGAAACAGTAGCTTGAGGAACCATTCCAAGGACACGGTTTTTAAGCTCACGATCAAAACCATTCATCACAGATAATACTGTAATGAGGACTGCAACGCCGAGAGTTAAACCAATCATGGAAACCAAGGCAATAAAAGAAATAAAATGATTACTCCGCCGAGCACGAGTGTATCTCAACCCTATATACAGCGAAATTGGCTTAAACATACCATCTAGTCCGAGGTGATTTATTATGGAAAGTTCACAACATCATCTTGTTGACGACAACACAGAACGTCGTGTGATGTCTCGTATTGATGCCGTGTTGAGAATCAACTATCAAGTCATTCCAGATGATGTTGCACTGAATGACCCATATGACTCTCATTTTGTATTGCCACGCTATTTTCTACTACTTGCAGAATTAGATCAATTTGATCATGCGTTTCGCTACGAATTAGAACAATTAAATGAAAAAGATCAACAAATTGCTCGCATCTTATCCCTATTTAATCAGAAGTTGAACCTTATCACAGGGTCTTTCTATGACAATATTGTGCAATCTTTATTGCCAGTGCCTGAGCAAGTTAATTTCTCGGAAAACGGCTTAAGTTTCTTCAGTACCCAAGATCTGAATGAAGGCACCTATATTCATATTACGTTAAGCCACCCTGAAAACTTCTTTCACATCGCTGCAACTGCGCAAGTGGCATATAGTACAGCCGAAGAGCATGGGAAATTTAGAATCGGGGCTTACTTTATTACGATTAACCCTCAAGATCGTGCAAAACTTGCTGACAGTATTCAGCTGAGTGACAACAATCAAGGTTAAATTTTTAAACGACGGTACATCTTTAAATCTTTATAGAAATAAAGTAGCAAGCCAAATAAGATGATGACAGCACCAACAAACACGCGGATTGATAGCTGTTCATTATTGAGATAAGCACCGACTAAAATTGCTAACATTGGGGTCATCACTGTGGTAAGTGAAAGTGTCGTTGCTTTTAAATTTTGCACCAATTTGAAATAGCAGAACATTGCAATCAATGAAGCCATAATCACAGTATAAGCCAATGCTAAAAGTGACTTAGCCGAAGGAATGTGTGTAGGTGCATATTGCCAAATCCAAGGCAAGATCATAACTGCAATGATCGTCGAAAAAAGGATTGATCCCGTTGCTTGTGCCATCGCCTGCACATCAGCATTAATCTTTTTAACCAAGAAAATAGATAGTGAGTATGAAAAGACACTGATCAACATTAAGACAATGCCGATTGGCTGTACATGCTTTTGGCTTCCACTCAAACAAATCATGGCCAGCCCAACAATCGATGTTCCCATACCAAGCCATTGCAGTCCTGCTAACTTTTGGTGAAAGCCAAATCGTCCTATCAAACCCGCTATAATTGGCGCAAGCCCAAACATCAGCGCAATCAAACCCGAACTGAGATAAGCTGTTGCTGCATAAGTAAAAATCTGTGATCCGATCAAACTAAATGAACCTGCAACATAACTTAGCAAGGCAAGTTTATGAACTGGAAACTTAATTTTTAAAAATAGTAGAACCGTAATTGCCAACGGTAATGCAATAAAAAACCGAATAACCAATGCCCACATTGGATGTAAATCTGAAACGCTCCAGACAATTGCTAAAGGCGTTGTCGCCCAAATAAATATAAGCAATCCATAAGTGAACATTAAGTTAAGACGTGATGGCATAGCGTGCTCAGCAAGCAGTTTTACGTTTTTGTTTTAAAATCGTTTGATCTAATGAGCTAGAGAATTCACGTTTATCTCTCTCAGAAATCGGTGGTGGCCCACCTGTCTGTACACCAGCTCCACGCAATGTATCCATAAAATCACGCAAATGAAGTCGGGCTTTTACATTCGCTGTGGTATAGATTTCACCGCGAGGATGAATCGCAATTCCACCTTTTTCAATCACTTGAGCCGCTAAGGGAATATCTTGCGTAATGACAATGTCATTCTCTTGCATACGTTCCACAATTTCTTGATCGGCACGATCAGCACCACTCATCACCTGAATTGATTTAATTCTGATAGAGGGTGTAATCCCAACATTCTGATTGGCAACGAAAGTGACTTCGAGTTGATAGCGATCAGAAGCACGTAAAATCACTTCACGTAAAATCTTAGGTAAAGCATCTGCATCTACCCATAACTTAAATGGCAGCACGTTTGCACAAGCCTAATTGAATAAAAGTATAGTTTAGCAGATTGCTAGAAAAGTAGAGTTAAAATGATCAAGTAAAAGCATTGCACTTTTCATCTAAAATCCATGATAAGAACATTGAATTAAAGGAAATAAAAAAGAAATAATTGCTCAGAATTACATATCCAGACTTGAAAAATTGAGGTTACCCTCGATTTAATAGAATAAGTTCAATCTTTTTAGCATCACGCTTTATGAAAAATCAAAACAGTCCAGAAACCATTAAAATTCAAGATCAAAATTTCGGTAATCATGTCGAGCATTGGAACTTATTGACAGATACACCCGAAGTGGATGTACCCAAATGGTTAGGATTGGCGCTAGATGCACCCGTAATGCCAATGGGCTTATGTGAAGATGAACAAGATATGGATCAGTCATTTTGGCTTATCCAAGGACCAAGTGGACAAAAGGTTTGCATCAATCAAATTATTGCAGTGGAAGACCAAAAACCTCGCGCATTAAAAACTGCTTTTCCAAGTTTTGAAAGTCCATATAAATATGATGCAAAAATTGAGCGTATTATTACCTGTGATTCTGCAACACAAGCAGTATTACGTCTAAATTTAAATAAAAATACCATTATTTATGCCTTCGATAATTTGTTCAGCGTAAATAACTGTCAGTATGATAAAAACCAAACCTATCAAGTTCAGTTTAATGCTTGGGCATATGAATTAGAACCTGTTGCTAAAGATGAGAAAATCGTTGTTGATGATCCAGCTTCAATTAAACATCACCGTGCTTTAAATGCAATTTTGGCTGAACATAATGGTATCGCACCTGAAAATTTACAGGAGCTTATTAATGAGTGGGAACCAAAAACGCCAGAAGATCAAGAACCTGTAACAGTCGACTTTTCTAAAATGGTTGCCTATTTATTTGGTGAGACATTAGGACAAGAAGATGAAGCTTGGTTTCAAGGTAATATCGTGGGTAAAACAACGATGCAGTTTATGCAGGATGAATATACCCTTTATGATGTCACTTTAGTTTTAGAAGATGATTTACCTGCAATCTTAATTCGTATTGCAACTAAAAACGTTTTGTATAAAAACTTTAACATTGGTGAATATATTCGCGGCAACCTATGGATTCAGGCGAATATTTATGCTAAAACTGCTTCTAAGTGACAAAAAATCACATAAATGGCATTTTAGGCGTTCTAATGAAAATTATACCAGAACAAACGACCACCAGTCTTATTCATTCAAGCGACCAAGGGCTTAAACTTGATGTTGGTGCTTTTTGCTTTTTTTTACTAGGTATGTTTCTAGCAGCAATCATTTTTCATCAAATTGGCTTGTTCTAATTCTAATTTTTGACCATGACCTAATTCAAATAAAAGCCCTCAATGATGAGGGCTTTTATTTTATCTATAATATATGGCTTATCCGTGACGTTTCGCGAATTCATCCATAAAGTTCACAAGAGCTTGAACACCTTCCAATGGTACAGCGTTATAAATACTTGCACGCATACCACCAACTGAACGATGACCTGCCAAGTTAAGCAAATGATTTTTCTCAGCTTCTTTTAAGAATGTCTTTTCAAGTGCTTCGTCTGCAAGTGTAAATGGTACATTCATCATAGAGCGATTTGGTACAGCGATTGGGTTGTTGTAGAAATCACTTGAGTCAATATAACCGTAGAGCAATTTTGCTTTCGCTTGGTTCATTTTGTAGATTGCATCTACCCCACCCTGCTCAAGTAACCACTCAAATACCAGTCCAGATAAATACCAAGCATACGTTGCTGGTGTATTCACCATAGAACCGTTCTTCGCTTGATCAGCATATTTCAAGATACTTGGGATCTCAGGTTTTGCTTGATCTAATAAATCTTCACGAATAATGACAATGGTTAAACCAGCAGGCCCAATGTTCTTTTGGGCACCCGCATAAATAAGTCCAAACTTATTCACATCTACTGGCGCAGACAAAATACTTGATGAATAATCGCAAACCAAAGGAGCAGCTACATCAGGTACACTCGCGAATTGCAATCCACCAATCGTTTCATTATCTGCATAATGAACATACGCAGCATCACTCGATAGATTCCAAGTACTTTGTTCAGTAATCGCATGTTTACCATCAATCATGGTGCCCGCTTCAACGATATTAATATCGCCATAACGTTTTGCTTCTTTTAATGCTTTCTCAGACCAAATACCCGTATGGATATAATCCGCTTTATTATTTTTACCGAGTAAATTAAGCGGAATTGCTGAGAATTGTAAGGATGCGCCACCTTGTAAGAATAACACTTTATAGTTTTCAGGAATATTCATGAGCTTACGTAAATCAGCTTCTGCCTTTTCTGCGACAGCAACATAGTCATTGCTACGATGACTCATTTCCATGATCGACAAGCCCTTACCCTGCCAATCCAACATCTCTTGTTGAGCTTTTTCTAAAACAGCAGTAGGTAATGCAGCAGGACCAGCGCAGAAATTATAAGCACGCATGAGTTTTCCCTTGTTAAAGTGAAACAAATTGAGATGGGAATTTAATCATAGATTGGCGAAGCTTGCAGCAGCTTATCCAGTAAATATTTCAATTTGACTGTAAAAAATAGTTTAATTTTTCAATGATGTTTTTGTGATTTCCATAAATTTTCAAATTGTCTTTTAATAAAAATTATGAAAGATAAATTATTTTAATTTTCAATCTGATATATAGATTAAATACTCTATTTTTTACAAATTAACTACACCAATTCTATGCATTCAACTATTTAATTAAAAACATAATATTTAAATTTTACAAAAAAACTTAGACTAGCGCAGGTATTATTAAATTGCGATATATCATCATGTTGAAACGACATAATCGGCCCAATGTTCAGGTCAAACGGTTTCCAAAGCAACTTTGTTTAAGTATTAGCTTAATCAGCAGTGCCTTATTTTCAACATCTTTATTCGCACAAACATTTAGTTATAGCGAGGCTGAGCAATATGTTGTAGAAAATGCCTACGCCTCTCAAGCGCAGCAAGCTTTACAACAAGCTTCACAACTCGAAATGGAGGCAGTTAAACACTTAGGACTGCCACGCATTGATTTAAATGCAACAGCCTATTCATTTCATAGTGAAACCAGCGTCCCACTCGAATCAAGTAAACGTAGGCTCGAAAACTCACTCACGCGTGGATTTGATGACAAATTATCGCAATGGGAAAATGTATTACCGCCAGATGTAATTGATCAAGTTGGTCAAGGATTCGATCAAGTTGTCAGTGATGGTTTAAATAAAGTACCGAATAATGTTGACGTCACAATTAAAGACCACGATGTTCGCACCTCTATTTCAATGGTAATGCCGATTTATACAGGTGGAAAAATTACCAGCGCCAAGCAAATTGCAACGATTCAAGCACAACGCTCTAACATTAGCAAAAAACAACAACAAGACTCGCAAAGATTTGAAATGATCCAATCTTATTTCAATGTGCAGTTACAACAACAGTTGCTGAATGCAAGTTTATTTAATCTAAATGCGATGCAAGAACATTATAACAATGCTCTGAAATTGGAACAGCAAGGCTTTATTAATAAAGGCCAGCGTATGCAATTTGAAGTCGCTCGTAACAATGCAGAACGTACTTATCAAAATGCGAAATCAAATCTTCGCGCCAGTGAATTTAGTCTTCAAAACCTATTAAAAACTAAAGAAGATCTCAACCTGACAACACCACTTTTTGTAAATAATGCGCAAAGTCAGTCTTTAGACAAATTACTAACAAACTATGACCAAAACTCAAGTTTGATTAAAAAGCTAAAAATGGATACTGAGCTTGCGAATGAAAATATCAAAATTCAACAATCAGCGAAGAAACCAAGTGTTTTTGCCTTTGGTGAATACGGTTTAGATAGCAAAGAGAATTGGATTGTTGGCGTTATGGCAAAGTACAACCTTTTCTCTGGAATCGATAATAATAAAAACATCCGTGCAGCTGAGCTGAAGAAATATGCTGCTGAACTCATGACAGAGCGAACCAAGCAAGAAGTTGAAAATGTCTTATATAAATCTTATAGCGAGTTAAACTCATCACAGACTAGTCATCAACTTCTCACCCAAAATATTAAAGCTGCTCAAGAAAACTTGCGCATTCAACAGCTGTCTTTTAAAGAAGGAATGGGAACAGCAACCCAAGTGATTGATGCACAAAATGCTTTAAGTGCTTTAAAAAGCGAAATGTCGATCAATGCGTATAAATATATTTTATCGCTCGCGACTTTATTGCAAAGCTACGGCTCAATTGACGAGTTCAAGCTTTATGTGAATCAACCACGAACTGACTATATCCGTTAATTGGAGAAACTTATGAGCCAAAATCAATCATCTTCCAATTCTGAACGTGATACAGATCAAGTTAAACAAACGACTGATACTTCTTCAACAGAAACTCAGGTAGAACATGTTTCACCTATTGAGCATACCGAAAAAGTGGATGCTATAAATACACCTTCAAATCAAGAAATTCAACCAACTGAACCACCGAAAAAAAGTAAAGCTAAAATTATTGGTTTAATTGTCCTAATTCTATTATTAGGTTTGATTGCTTTTGGACTATGGAAAGCCTATCAGCCACAACCTATTGAATTACAGGGTCGAGTCGAAGCTGAAACTGTACATATCAGTACCAAAGTTCCAAGTCGTATTGAAGAGTTTTATGTGACTGAAGGTCAAAGCATCAAAAAAGGACAAGTACTAGTTCGTTTTGTTAGCCCTGAGTTAGAAGCCAAGAAAGAACAAGCCCAAGCAGCCTTACAAAGTGCGACAGCTTTTCACTCAACCATTTATCGTGGTGCGCAACAAGAAAATATCGATACTCTCTATGCAAACTGGCAAGCAATGAAGACACAAGCAGAGCTAGCTGCTACAACCTATAAACGTGGTGAAAATCTTTATCAACAAGGTGTTATTTCACGTCAGCGTCGTGACGAGATGTTAGCGGCAAAAACCTCTGCTCGTGAGGCCGCAGAAGCAACATATCAACAATATGCTCGTGCAAAACGCGGCAGTACCGAGCAACAAAAATCTACCGCTGATGCTCAAGTAGCGATGGCTCAAGCAGCAGTGAAAGAAGCAAATGCACTGACTGAAGAAACCAAACTCTATTCACCAACTGATGGCACTATCTCAAAAACTTATGGCAAACCAACTGAGTTAGTTGCAACAGGAGTTCCTGTCGTCAGTATCATTGAAGACCATGATCTGTGGATCAGCTTGAACGTTCGTGAAGATATGTATAGCTCAGTGTATAAAACTAAAACACTGGAAGGTTACATCCCTGCCCTTGATCGTAAAACAACATTTAAGGTTAAGAGCATTGATGCCGAGGGTGACTTTGCGACGATTAAAACCACACGCCAAACTGGTGGTTACGATATTCGCAGTTTTAAATTTCACTTAGTCCCAGAGCAATCCATTCCTGATCTAAAAGTCGGTATGAGCGTATTATTCAAAATTGAAGAGGTAAAATAAGCAATGTTTGCAGTGATGCTGCGGGAGTTGCGTTATCTCAAACGTCATAAAGTTGATCTTTTTATGGCAGTGATTGCGCCTTTGCTGGTTATTTTGCTGTTTGGAAGTATGTTTTCATCTGGTAAAGCCGAACATTTACCGATTGTGGTGATAGATCAAGATCAAAGTGAAATGAGTCGCAAGGTTATTCATGCGCTCAGTATTAATCATACGTTAAAAATAAAAACGATTACTTCTAGCCAAGCTGAAGCGGAAAAACTGATTAATACAACTGAGGCTTGGGGATTTGTGATGATTCCCGAAGGTGCTGAGCAACGCTTAGTTAAAGCCCAGGATGCGCAAATTAGCATTGCCTATAACCAATCCTTTTTTAGTATTGGTAATACCATCTCCTCCGCCATGCTCATCAGTACTTTAAATGGTATGGCTGAGTATTTAGGGCAAAGCTATCTGGCTAATACTATTCCATATTTAGATGTCCCCACACCACACATCAAAATCTCAACCCTTTATAACCCAAATATGAGTTATGAATTGTTTCTTGAGCCATTTATGGTGCCTGCTGTGCTACATCTCTTGTTATGTTGCTGTGTGGCTTTCGCCATTGGGCAAGAGTTTAAGCGGAAAACGGTTAATGAATGGGTCAATTCTAAACAGGTGATTTCAAGCTTACTAGGTAAAATACTGCCTTATGTTTTCATTTTCTGTGCATGGACAGCATGTTGGATGTTTTGGTTAGCGCATGTCCGCGGTTATTTCATTGCAGGTTCACTAATAGTCATTCTAGCTGCACAATTTCTATTCTATTTTTCCTATGCTGTTATTAGCAGTACTGTTGTTCTTGCGACAAAAAACCTGCCAAAAACTTTTGGTTTTATTGCACTTTATGGTGGATCATCCCCTAGTTTTTCAGGAATCACTTTACCCTTGAATAATGCTCCTGCATTTACTCAATTTTGGTCAATGATTATTCCTTATACCCCCTATGCCAAGCTACAAACAGAACAATGGATTATTGGTAGTGACCTTTATGTTTCACTTATACCTTTTAGCATTTTAGTTATTTTCGCCATCTTGTTCTTTGTACTTAGTATTCGTCTACTCAAGAAAAATGTTCAGGAGATTCATCCATGAAATCATTTTTCGATTATTACATTCAGACGTTTAAGAATATTTTTGCCAATAGCTCAGTTTTTACGACATTGATTGCCGCGATCTTGTTATATAGTTTTTTTTATCCAACCGCGTATAAAGCACAAACAGCCGAAGATATTCCAATTGTGATCGTCGATGAAGAACAAAGTATTTTAACTTCAAAGATCATTAGTCAAGCGTCTAACAGCCCTCATATCAAGATCAAGACTGTGACTGATAATTTTCTTGAAGCTCAGCGAATGGTTCAAAATCAACAAGCGGAAGGCATTTTACTTTTACCCGAGAATCTAACCAATAGTCTCAAACGCGGTGAAATGGGAGGGATTGGCCTTTATCTGAGTACTGCATATTTCATTCGAACAAAAGAAGTCGGCGTAGGTTTAGCAGGTTCTATTGAATATACTTTGCAAGAATATCTAGAGAAATTTGGCAATGCTTCACAGTTTCATCCAGAGCTTTCAATTCATCAGATCCCGCTGTTCAATACCATCTCAGGCTATGGCAGCTATATTTTCCCAGCCGTCGCAAGTTTGATCATTCACCAAACAATTTTACTTGGCTTAGCTATGCTTATTGCCAGTTATCGTGAAAATGGCTGGGCTGCGAAACCCATCGAATTTTGGGCAACTTTTACAGCTATCTTTACCATTGGCTGTTTAGGATGTTTATATTTATTCGGATTTACATTTTGGTTGTATGAATATCCACATGGTGGCAATTTCTGGGGCATGCTGTTAGCTGTACCGATTTATGTCAGTTGTATAATTGGTTTAGGGATGCTAGTCGGTTCCTTAGTTGATATGCCAGAACGCGTGGGACATTTAATAGTCGTGACTTCTGTCCCCTTATTTCTACTTACAGGAACGGCATGGCCACATGAAGCAATGCCAGAATGGATGCAATGGTTTGCATGGACACTGCCGTCCACGAATGGCGTACAGATGTTTGTACAACTCAATCAAATGGGAGTACCAACATCGCTTGTGATCCCAAAACTTATCTATCTTATAACTCTGGGCGCAATCTTTTTGGCATTGTCTTATTATCGCTTAGTCATCATGAAACCAGTAAAAAAGGAAGCTGATTAGCTTCCTTTTTTATTACCTCAATGATTACGCTTCAGGCGCATCATCTTTTGGCTCAGCAACAACTTCTTCAGAAGTTACTGTTTCGGCTTCAGTATTTTCTACCGATTCCTCTATAGCATCCAACTCTTCGTCATCTTCTACAGCTTCAATAGATACAACACCGACAAGTGTTTCAGCATCACTTAAACGGATTAAACGAACACCTTGAGCATTACGTCCAGTCGTCGCAACTTCAGCAGCACGAGTACGTACCAATGTACCACCATCAGAAATCAGCATGAGTTCTTTAGTTTCATCAATTGATACTGCACCAACAAGCTCACCATTACGCTCACTTGTCTTAATTGCAATGACACCTTTACCACCACGTTTCTTGGTTGGGAAGTCATCTACAGGTGTACGTTTACCATAACCGTTAGCACATGCACACAATACTTCCCCAGTTTCTGGCACAACTACCAATGAAACAATACGGCTGATTAAATTCGAATCTGATGAATCATCATTGTCATCGCTATCATCATTTTCAACATCCGCATCTTCAGCTTCAATGGTATTGCTTGCAAAACTTACACGCATACCACGCACGCCTTTCGCAGTACGTCCCATTGCACGAACATCAGTTTCAGCAAAACGAATTGCCTTACCTTCATTCGAGAACAACATAATCTGCTGATTACCATCCGTAATCGCCACACCAATTAAGGTATCTTCCTCATTCAGCTCAATCGCACGTAAACCATTTGAACGAACATTACTAAATTGCGCGAGTTCAACACGTTTTACTGTACCTGAGGCAGTCGCCATGAATACATAGTGATTCTCTGGGAACTCCGTCAACGGCAAGATTGCTGTTACGGTTTCATTTGCTTCCAGCGGAAGTAAATTAATGATTGGACGACCTTTCGCACCGCGAGATGCTTGTGGTACTTCAAACACACGTAAACGATAAACTTTACCCACATTGGTAAAGCACAATACCGTTGCATGGTTTGAAGCCACAATTAAATGCTGGATGATGTCATCATCTTTCATTGCAGTTGCAGACTTACCACGACCACCGCGACGTTGTGCTTGATAATCAGAAAGTGGTTGAGTTTTTGCATAACCTGTTTGAGACACAGTCAATACAACTTGCTCTTCAGGAATTAAGTCTTCGCGGCAGAAATCAACACCTGACTCAACAATCTCAGTACGACGACCATCACCGTATTGTTGCAAAATCAAGGTAAGTTCTTCACGAATCACATTCATCAACAAGTTAAAGTCATTTAAAATTGCTGTTAATTCAGCGATTTGACCTAAAATCTCAGTATATTCTGCGTGTAACTTATCTTGTTCTAAGCCAGTTAAACGGTGTAAACGTAATTCTAAGATTGCGCCAACTTGAGTTGGTGATAAGCGATAAATATCACCAGACAAACCGAATGGACGTGCAGGATCTTCGCCTTCGATCTCATCAGGTCGAACGGAAATTGCACCCGCTTTTTCCAGCAATGCAACAACACCACCGCCAGCCCACTCACCCGCTTGCAAACGCTCACGTGCTTCAGCTGGGTTTGCAGATGTTTTAATGGTTTCAATAATGGCATCGATATTTGCCAAAGCTACCGTTAAACCTTCTAAGATATGACCACGTTCACGAGCCTTACGTAATTCGTACATGGTACGGCGAGTCACAACCTCTTGGCGGTGACGAATAAATGCCGCAATGATATCTTTTAGGTTCATCAACTTTGGCTGACCATTGTCTAGGCAGACCATGTTGATGCTGAATGAGTTTTGTAGCTGTGTATGCAAGAATAAATTATTGACCGCAACTTCAGCGTTTTCGCCACGCTTCAAGTCGATGGCAATACGCATACCCTCTTTATCAGATTCATCACGAAGCTCAGAAATACCTTCGAGTTTCTTTTCTTTCACTAACTCAGCAATACGCTCAATGGTTTTTGCTTTGTTGACTTGATAAGGAATCTCAGTAAAGACAATCGTGGTACGACCTGTTTTTTGGTCTTCTTCAAAGTGATATTTACCGCGAATATGCAAACGACCTTTACCTGTACGGTAAGCATCTACAATACCTGATTTACCGTAAATAATACCGCCTGTAGGAAAATCTGGACCAGTAATATGCTCCATCAAACCTTCTACAGAAATATTCGGATTATTTGCATAAGCCAAACACGCATTCACAACTTCGGTCATATTGTGCGGCGCCATATTGGTCGCCATACCCACCGCAATACCTGTCGTACCATTAATCAAAAGATTAGGGATACGTGTCGGCATCACTTGAGGAATACGCTCAGAACCGTCGTAGTTATCTTCCCAATCAACCGTATCTTTTTCAAGATCAGCTAAAATCTCATGGGTTAATTTTTGCATACGAACTTCGGTGTAACGCATTGCAGCTGCGCTATCCCCATCGACAGAACCGAAGTTACCTTGACCATCAACAAGCATATAACGCAAGCTAAAGTCTTGCGCCATACGAACGATCGTTTCATAAACTGCGCTATCACCGTGTGGATGATATTTACCGATCACGTCCCCGACAACACGAGCAGACTTTTTGTACGCTTTGTTATAATCGTTGCCCAATTCATGCATCGCATATAGTACGCGGCGGTGAACAGGTTTTAGACCGTCTCTAACATCTGGTAATGCACGAGAAACAATTACGCTCATCGCGTAATCTAAATATGAATGCTTGAGTTCGTCCTCAATGGCAATCGGTCTGATTTCCGATACGCTCATGCATACTCCTTGTGTACAAATAGAAATTTCTATCTGTTTTTATGTCTTCAATCTTGCAAAAATTTAGCCCAGAAATTGGAACTAAAAATAAAAAATACAGCGAAAAATTATAGCATAAAGGTCATATAAACGGGGAGTACAGCAATCGGAAAATAGCATTTTTTACAATAAAAAGTTTATTAGAATTAACAAGTTAAAAACATTGAATTGGATTGGAAAAGATACGAATAATTAAAGACCCAATTTGATTAAAATATAAACAAAACGGCTTGTAAAAATAATGATTCCTAGGATTGCAATATAGATTTTAAAGCCCACTAATCTAGAACAATAGCTGCAGGCTTTTTAAATCTTAGTTAGATTCTGTACACACCATTGCCATATCAACCTCAACTGGTCGATCTTGCTGCATAAAGAAAAGAGCAGCAGAAAATAACGCAAAAATAAATGGTGTTTCATATAATTCTTCTACAACATCTTGGCTCGCTATATCAGTCAATAGCCATGAACCAATAAGACGATGATGCTCGACACAGTCGGCGAAAAATAAAGATACGATTGCTATCATTAAATACCAAAATGGAAACCTTACAAAGCGTACTTTATACGCAATCTCTGCACGTAATTTCGATGAGAAAAGCATAAATACGACTGGTGCAATCACAACCACAGAGATGGCTCTAAAGTAAATCCTTTCAACCTCAGGAAAAAAGTCACGCCCCCAACTGATACTCCGCCCAAAAAACATAAACCACCATGCGATAGCCCACATCCAAAACCATTTCTTTTGATCTGATAAGCTTTTAGGCTTCATATAGAACCAAGTAAAAGGCACACATAGAAGTAAGATTAAAGCTTGTACATCCTCGATTAAATGTACATTCCACGTCAACAACCACTCAACTTTTGTAATAGAGATCAGGAGAATAAGCAATACTAAGCTAAGCAAAAATAGCGCCTTAGCATCAAAACGCATATCAAATTTCATCAGGAGATAACCTATCCAAATTGGATAAAAGCTAATTTTAGCAAAAGTGTACTAACAAGTACACTTTAAGATTAAAACAATAACTTAATTTGATAATAGAATTTAGGACGCGATACATATTATTCAGATTTTTTTAATCATAAAAAAACGCTCCTTTCGGAGCGTTTTTCAACTTAATTCAAAGAATTAAAGTTTAGATACCAATTCTGGTACAACAGTGTTCAAATCACCAACTAACCAGTAGTCAGCAACGCTGTTGATTGGCGCTTCTTCGTCTTTGTTGATCGCAACAATAACTTTAGAATCTTTCATACCAGCTAAATGCTGGATCGCACCAGAGATACCGATCGCCATGTAAAGATCAGGCGCAACGATTTTACCAGTTTGACCAACTTGGAAGTCGTTTGGTACGAAACCAGCATCAACCGCAGCACGTGAAGCACCTTGTGCTGCACCAAGCTTATCAGCTAATGGGTCAAGTACTTTATGGTAGTTCTCACCTGAACCTACACCACGACCACCAGAAACTACGATACGAGCAGCAGTTAATTCTGGACGATCAAGTTTAACGATTTCTTCGCTAACAAACTTAGAAATACCAGCATCGTTTGCTTCAGCAACAGCTTCAACTGCAGCAGAACCACCTTCAGCAGCAACCGCATCAAATGCAGTACCACGAACTGTACCAACGATAATTGCTTCGTCAGATTGAACAGTTGCGATCGCGTTACCTGCATAGATAGGACGCTTAAACGTATTTGCAGATTCTACAGCAATGATGTCTGTAATCATGCTTACGTCAAGAAGCGCAGCAACACGTGGAAGAAGGTTCTTACCAGTCGTTGTAGAAGCAGCTAATACGTATTTGTAACCACCTTTCGCGATGTCAGCAACTAAGCCAGCAACGTTTTCAGCAAGTTGGTTTGCATAAGCAGCATTGTCAGCAAGCAATACTTTGCTCACACCAGCAACTTTAGCAGCAGCGTCAGCAACTGCTTGAGCGCCAGAACCAGCAACTAATACAGTAATGTCACCACCAATTTTTTGAGCTGCTGCAACAACGTTTAAAGTTGCACCATTCAAAGCTTGGTTGTTGTGATCTGCGATAACTAAAATACTCATGATTTTACTCCCTTAGATCACTTTCGCTTCATTTTTCAATTTTTCAACAAGCTCGTCTACAGACTTCACTTGTACGCCAGCTTTACGTTCAGCAGGTGCTTCAACTTTAACAGTTTTAAGCTTAGTGCCTGTTGCAACGCCGTAATCAGCTGGAGTTTTAGTATCAAGAGGCTTCTTACGAGCTTTCATGATGTTTGGAAGAGCAGCATAACGTGGTTCATTCAAACGTAAGTCAGTTGTGATGATTGCAGGAAGTGCAAGCTCAACAGTTTGTAAACCACCGTCGATTTCACGAGTAACTTGAACTTTACCGCCATCAACTTTAACTTCAGATGCGAAAGTACCTTGACCTGCACCAAGTAAAGCACCAAGCATTTGACCTACTTGGTTAGAGTCATCATCGATTGCTTGTTTACCAAGAAGAATAAGTTCTGGTTTTTCAGCATCAACAACGCCTTTAAGAATCTTAGCAACTTCTAAAGCGCCAACTTCATCTGCAGTTTCAACTAAAATACCACGGTCAGCACCTAAAGCCATTGCAGAACGAATTTGTTCTTGCGCGTCTTTAGAACCCACTGAAACAACAACGATTTCTGAAACCGTTCCTTTTTCTTTTAAGCGAACCGCTTCTTCCACTGCGATTTCACAGAATGGGTTAATTGACATCTTAACGTTGGTAAGGTCAACCCCACTATTGTCCGGCTTAACACGAACTTTAACGTTGGCATCAACCACACGTTTTACAGCAACAAGAGCCTTCATGTAATCCTCGGCTGTTCTAAGCAAGTAAATGTAGTGAAGAGTATTCTAACTCTTCGATTGAAACTTTTTAGGTGCCCTATCTTGCAATGTATTTGGCATTTCGGTCAAGTCAGAATTTCCGCTATGCTTGTAAAAAAGATGAAATGCTCAGTTCACTAAATAAAAGTTGAGTTTGATAAACGCAATTCAGAACAATTAAATTAAAATTATTATGCTTTGATTTATTTAATATTTTAATAAATTCAATGATCTAAAAAACACAAAATTGCTTTAATGCTTAAAACCCAAATTAATCAGTTTGACTTATGCTTTAACACATTTTTCATTTTACCAAAACTTGGCAAAAAAGTAAGAACACGAATTAAACATTCTCTAACGATAAAGTGTGTATACAGCTGATTATTAATCAACCGCATTTGAAACATAATGTATCGTTCAAAGTTTATCTAAAGCACAATCATAAGTTCTAACTACCATTTAAACATCGGTAGTGGGCTCCATGGTTTTTGCAATAGACGTTTTATTCCCAAATAAATTAAGGTCTTATGAAAACCATTATTTGGGAATTCTCTTGTCAATTTATCAAATTCACTCAATGGAATATTTGATCGAACTAACCCAAGTGTGAAATCGGCATAATCAGCCCGTCGAAATTTTTCAACTAAATGATATTCAGAACATTCAGCCTTAGTGACCTTATGATGCTCAGTAATCATGAATGTGATTTCTTTTTCCCACATTAACAACTCATTTGATACAAGATATTGCCGCATTTCCTCAACCGAAGGTTCGATATAATCAATAGTGTGTGCAGTCCATATACCAATATCATGAAAAGCCGCAGCAATCGCAATTTTACACAGTGTTTCGTTACTGTCATCCTTACTTAACATCAAACAACATGCCGCCACACGCTTACAGTGATTTAAATAACCTTGATAGCTTTGATTTATAACTGCTCGATAATCTTGCAAAATCTCATCAATTAATTCACAACATTGCCTAAATTCAACTTGATCTAATAATTGCGGCTGTTTCTTAATGTTCATTCTTTTGCGCCCGTGGATGTGTCTGATCATATACTTTTGCCAACTGATCAAAGTCGACATGTGTATAAATTTGCGTGGTCGATAAATTGCTATGTCCCAACATTTCTTGCACTGAACGTAAGTCTCCACTAGCTGACAGCATATGACTAGCAAAACAATGTCTTAATAAATGTGGATGTAAATCGATATTTACACCAGCGCGTTGCGCTTGCAGCTTAACTCGATTTTCAATCTGCCGAGGCGTTAATGCATGACCCCGTTGAGAAATAAAAACCGCTGATTCAGCAGTGAAGTTACCTTGCCAAATACGATAAACCTTCAACCAATCAATCAAGCTTTGTTTTGCTGGGGAACCGAAGGGAACTATT
This sequence comes from Acinetobacter sp. NBRC 100985, assembly GCF_000241225.1. Lineage (NCBI taxonomy): Bacteria > Pseudomonadati > Pseudomonadota > Gammaproteobacteria > Moraxellales > Moraxellaceae > Acinetobacter > Acinetobacter sp. NBRC 100985. The sequence continues at coordinate 63,052 of NZ_BAEB01000023.1, forward strand.
CTCGTTTTATTTCCTTTACCTGTGATCCGTAAAAGCTGTCTATTGAAATCAATATCCTTAACGGTTAATCCTTGCAACTCAGCCAAACGCAGACCACTGGAATACAATAATTCCAATATCGCCTTATCTCTTGCCCAAAGTTGCTGCTCTATCGGTTTTTCAGGCAAAGCCTGATCTAATATTTGATGAACCGTTTCGATATCAATTAGTCCCGGTAAAGGTCTTGGCTGGCGTTTTAACTTAAAGTCTTCTGATGGATTTTGTGCTAAATACTGACCTTGCTCTGCCCACTTCATAAACTGACGAATAGAGGTTAAATGACGTTGTAAACTGCTTGAACTCAATTGGTCACGCTCAACACGCGCCGCCAAATACTCCCTCAAGTCTGAAGCTTCAACATCTTGCAAATTTAATTGCTTATTTTCACAAAATTTAAAAAAGTCAGTTAGATCACGTTGATATGCTGAAATCGTATGTTCAGACTGATTTTGAATAATTCGTTCTTTTAACCACATGGACAGCAGTTTTTCTGGGACTTCCAATTCGCTCTCCATTCTGACCTGAATCACCTATTATTAAAGTCTAACAAATATTTCCTAAATAGCGCTAACAGCACTCCAAGAATCATTATTGATGTAATACAATCGAATTCAAGCTTTACTGAGCGCCCCCAAAATGTCAACGATACTTATTCCATATTTGATTGCAATCACGGTACTTACCATCACGCCTGGATTGGATACAACATTGATTATCCGAACAGCAACACTGGAAGGTCGAGCGAAAGCTTTTCAAGCCGCTTTAGGAATAAATTTAGGTTGTGTCGCATGGGGTATTATTGTGGCCTGTGGTTTAGGTGCGCTGTTGATGACGTCTGATCTTGCGTTCAATGTATTGAAGTGGGCTGGAGCAATTTATCTTGCTTGGTTAGGTCTCAATCTTATTTTAAAACCACGTACTCAACTTGCAAATATCAATGAAACAGCAGTAACTCAAAATTGGTTCATGCGAGGGTTTTGGGGAAATTTATTAAATCCCAAAGTTGGTATTTTTTATATTTCATTTCTTCCACAATTCATTCCCCCATCCTCTTCTCCAGTAATTTGGACCATGGGTCTTGTCTCTATCCATGTCATATTAGGATTTATTTGGTCTGTTTTTTTAATTGCAGCAATGCAGTCGGTCTCTAGTTATTTAAAACGACCTAAATTTATTCAATACATGGATCGTATAACAGGCAGCATTTTTGTTTTATTTGCTTTAAAACTCGCATTAAGCAAAAGATAAAAAAGTGTACCACTTTATGTTGGTACGCTTTTTTCAGTTTGATAGCGATAATTCCTCTAAATAATGCTTAATTTGCAGGCTAACTTCATTTGCATATTTCTCTGCAAGTTGATGATCACCATTTTTGACTATATATAACGTTGAGTTTTTCAGAATACGATTAAGATATTGTCCAACTGGAACAGGGCTAATGAAATCTTGATCTCCCCAAATGAGTAAGGTTTTTATATCAACATCAGTTAATGAATTTTCGTAGGCTATATTTGCTGTTACAAACCAATCTGGATATTGCAAGTATTCGGCTTGATAGCCTTGTCGCCAGTCTTGAACTTGAAATTGGTCTAAATTAATTCCACCTGAAGTAGCAATCAATACCAAACCCTTCACCAAATCTGATTTTTGCAATGCCGCAGCTATGGCAAAGATCCCACCCATGGATTGGGCAATAAGAATAGAAGGTTGCTGAATTTGTTCAACCACATAATTGCTCAGATCTGCAAAACTGTGAATGTCTGGGTTTGTTTCCACCCCATGAAAACCAGGATAAGCAACCACTTGCTTTGTATAACTATTAGGAAACTGTTCGATCAGAGGATTCCAAAATTGTGTATTGCCTGATGCGCCTGCAAGAAAGACTAAGTTCATCTCATCAACCATCTATCAATTGTGTAAGCAAAGGCTCAACCATTTCCTTGGCTCTTAACTGCTGTAACCATGCAGGAGGAATATCCTCATACCCAAAAGCAAGTCCTGCCAATCCACCAGCCACACATGCTGTTGTATCCGTATCACGCCCCAAAGAAATTGCTTTTTTTATCACAGCTTGGTAGCTTGACTCTTGTAAGGCTAAATAAGCTGATTTGAGGCAATCCACAACATAACCACTTCCCGTTCCCTTCTCTAAATCATCAGGGCGGATAAAAAATTCTAATTGTTCCAATTCATCAGGTCGATTTCCACAATATCCTCTTAAGATAGTCACAGCATGTGACCACGCTGTATTAATCGTCATCCCTTTTAAAATATACCTCGCCCATAAACAATATAAACCACAACATACTTTTGAGCGTAGATGCGCATGGGTAATATGAGATTGTAAATAGGCAGCTAAGATTAATGCCTCATCTGTCCCTTGATGCCACAACGCTAATGGTAGAACCCTCATCAATGCTCCATTGCCGTTCGCATGTTCATCATCAATGGCGACTTGCATAATTGGCGTGCCTTGTAAATATTGCCGAATGGCTGTGGCTGTCTGCACGCCTACATCAAATACATGATAATCAGGAGCCATATATCCAAACTGATACCAATTCGCGATGCGATTCATTAAATCAACAGGGTCTAACTTTTGACAATGAAGTAAAGATGCCAATAAACACAAAGCTTGTGCACCATCATCTGACCATGTGCCAATTGGAATATCAGGATAGGTTCGACTAAAATTTTTAGGCGGAATCATATCAATATCAACAATATGTGGTAGCTGTTCAGGTAGATTAAACTCATAAGGCACACCAACCGCATCACCGATTAATAAACCATAAATAGCACCACGAATCTTATTTTTCATTTTCTCTCATTTTATTATTGTAAAAATAAAAGGTAAAAAGCCCAATGTCAGACTTTTTACCTACAATCAGCCTAATTTAGCCTTGGAAATATCTTAAATCCAAACGGGCATCATAAACATGCGTGGTTGGACCTGTCATCCAGACCACATCACCTTCACGCCAAGCGATATGTAACTTACCACCTGCAAGCTGAACTTCAACTTCATTTGCTAGCAAACCACGGCGCATACCACTGACTGCTGCTGCGCAAGCACCTGTACCACAGGCCAATGTTTCACCAACGCCACGCTCAAATACACGGAGTCGCACTTGTTTTTCATTCAAGATTTGCATAAATCCAGCGTTAACACGTTTAGGAAAACGAACATGAGACTCAACTTGCGGACCAATTTTGGCAACATCAGCAGTCAGTACATCAGAAACAATCGTCACCGCATGGGGGTTTCCCATATTCACGACATCTATGTTAATGCTCCTCTCTTCAGCTAAAGCCAATGAATACAAACCTTCAGCATCTTCATTTTCTTCCGCAACAAAAGGAATTTCTTGTGGCAAGAACTTTGGATAGCCCATATTCACACGAACCCATCCATTTGCACCTAATTCAGGTTCAACAATGCCAGCCTTAGTTTGTACGCGGATTTTTGTTTTCGTCGTCAGTTGACGCTCATGTACAAAACGCGCAAAACAACGCACGCCGTTACCACATTGCTCGACTTCAGAACCATCCGCGTTAAAGATACGATATTTAAAGTCAACATCAGGTAAATCAGGCGGCTCAACAATCAGCAGTTGGTCAAAACCAACGCCGAAGTGACGATCAGCCAAACGCTGAATCGTGACCGTGTCTAAATAAGCTCGTTGGGTAACAAGGTCAACGACCATAAAGTCATTGCCCAGACCATGCATTTTGGTAAATTCTAAATACATCTCAATTTACTCCTCAGGCAATAAACGCTCTTTTTCCCAAAGAGATTCTATTGTTTCACGCTCACGAATTAAATAGGCTTGATCTCCGCTGACCATAATCTCAGCAGCACGACCACGCGTATTATAATTTGAGCTCATCACAAAACCGTAAGCACCTGCACCTAATACTGCTAGGACATCATTTTCTTGTAGTGCTAAATCACGCGCTTTACCCAAGAAATCCCCAGTCTCACAGATTGCACCAACTAAGTCCCACATCTTTGTTTCAACTTCAGGATTTGGGTTAACTGATTGAATATCCATCCAAGCTTCATATAAAGATGGACGAATCAAGTCATTCATCGCGGCATCAATAATAGCAAAGTTACGATGATTGGTCGGTTTTAATAAATCTACCTTGGTAAGTAATGCACCTGCATTGGCAGAAATACTACGTCCCGGTTCCATATAAACTTTTAAACCGAGTTGTTCTAATACTGGACGCATCGAGTTTGCATATTCTGCAACGGTAGGCGGCGTTTCATCTTTATAACGAACACCCAAGCCACCACCGATATCAATGTGTTTGAGATTGATACCTAATTTTTTTAACTGCTCAATCATCACGACAACACGATCAAGCGCATCCACAAAGGGCTTTGTTTCTGTTAATTGTGAACCGATATGACAATCAATTCCGACAATAACTAAATTTGGCAAAGATGCAGCATATTGATAGGTTTGATCTACCGTATCACTCGGAATACCAAACTTATTTTCTTTCAAACCAGTCGAAATATAGGGATGTGTTTTTGCATCAACATCGGGATTCACACGCAAAGAAATCGGCGCTTTTTTACCTAGCTTTGCCGCAACTTTTTGAATACGATCAAGCTCGGCATGCGACTCCACATTGAAACAAGCAATACCAACATTTAATGCATTTTCAATATCTGATTCTGATTTACCCAAACCAGAAAAGACAATTTTTGCAGGATCACCGCCAGCCGCAAGTACACGAGCTAGCTCACCACCTGTAACGATGTCAAAACCAGCGCCTAATTTTGCTAAAACATTCAGAACAGCTAAGTTTGAGTTTGACTTCACCGCAAAACAGATTTGATGATCAATGAAATCAAAAGCACGATGCATATCTAAATAATGCTTCTCCAAAGTTGCTTTTGAATAAACATATAAAGGTGTGCCAAATTGCTGTGCGAGCTGATCTAATGAACATTGCTCAGCATGCAATACTCCATTAATGCGAGTGAAACCCATGAAGATGTCCTTATTTACAAACTTAAGGTGAGATTGTCTGTGATTGAGTCGTCGAAGCTGTGTTCTGATCTTCTGTAATTACATCAGATGAAACTTTACTTTGAGATGCTTCATTTTTATAAAGCAGATATTTGGCACGTTTGTCATGATTTGGATCAGATGGTAATTGCAATGCACCTGATTGACCACATGCTGTTAACACGACACTGCTCAGTAATAAACTGATCGAACAAATGACTTTAAGCATCTGAGCACCTAACTTTTACAATTCGCAGCAGTATAGCGTGATCATAGGATTGGCTAAAGACCAAACATAAAAAAACGCCAACTTATGCTGGCGTTTTTTTCTTATCGAATGTTTCTGCCTATTTCTTTTTCGCAAAGAAATAACCAATGATCAATACTACAAACCAAATGGGACTGACTTTTAACGCCTCTAAAGTGGTCTCATCCAAAGCAAGGAAATAAATCGTTGCAAGGAAAAATACGATCACAACCCAACAGGTTGCAATTCCACCTGGAAGCTTAAATGTCGATTGTGCATGAAGCTCAGGGCGATTCTTACGGTAGTTAATATAACTCCACATAATAATCATCCAAACACATATAAACAGAATCGTTGATAAAGTCGTCGCTAAGGTAAATGCTGTGACTTCATCATTTGTTCCCGTTTTCAACTTATAGACAAATTGTACGAATGCACCGATGAAGATACAGATTGATGAGAAAATCAACGCTTTGGCTGGTACAGCAGATTTAGACAACTTACCGAATAATTTTGGTGCTTGACGATCTACAGACAAGCCAAACAACATGCGACTTGTAGAAAATACGCCACTATTCATCGATGACATTACCGAAGACAACACCACCAAGTTCATAATAATTGCCGCTGAAGCAATACCCGCTTGAGAGAAGATATTTACAAAGGGGCTAACTTTCGGATTGATTTGGTCCCAAGGCGTTACACACATGACAACGAACAAGGCCAACACATAAAAAATAATGATACGAATTGGAATCGAGTTAATTGCTTTAGGAAGATTTCGTTTCGGATCTTGTGTTTCAGCTGCCGTTGTACCCACCAACTCCACCCCAACAAAGGCGAAAATTGCGATCTGGAAACCAGCTAAGAAACCATCCAATCCTTTAGGGAATAAACCACCATGTGTCCACAAATTACTGACACTTGCCGTTGTTCCTAAATTATTAGTAAAACCTGTAAAGATCATCCATAAGCCCACAGCAATTAATACAATAATTGCTGTGATTTTGACCATCGCAAACCAAAACTCCATCTCACCGAATAATTTGACAGTGACAAGGTTCAAACCAAGTACGAATAGAATGGCAACCGTACTAATCAATAATCCTTCTGCTGCACCAAAAGATTCACCACCATTGAAAAACTCAAGGTAATAAATAATTGCGGATAAATCTGCAATACCAATCGTGACCCAACAAAGCCAGTAGGTCCAACCCACAAAATAACCAGCCCAAGGCCCAATTAAATCAGTAGATAAGTCGATGAAGGATTTATAATTTAAGTTGGATAATAATAATTCTCCTAATGCACGCATTACGAAGAACACCATCAAACCAATCATCATGTAAATAAACAGAATAGATGGACCAGCTAAACTAATTGTTTTACCTGACCCCATAAACAATCCCGTTCCGATTGCTCCGCCAATCGCAATCAACTGTAGATGTCGATTGGATAAGCTACGGTGAAGTCCGTCTTGTTCTACAGACTCACTCAGATTTTGATTCGACATTTTTACAAAACCGCTCCAGTATTCTTAGTGAGCTAGCTCAGAGCCAACCCCAAATACTCTTGCACCATTTATAGGCATCTTTTCTGCTAAGTATTCTTGATAGGCTTCTAGCTAACCAATTCTTTGTGTGTATTACTCAATATTTCATGGGAGATACAATGGGCATCGATAATACGCACAAGAATGGAGCAATACAATGCACTTTTTTGACACAGCAGTTTTTAGAAAATCCGAATATTGACAATAAAAAAGCAGCCTATATGGCTGCTTTTTTAAGTTTTGCTGAACGAATCCTTAAATATTTAGTCATTCTTTTGTTGTTTCTTTAAACGCTCTTCCCAGTAAGTTGCATTACGGATACCTAATTTCACTGGATCGAAAGTGAACTCTTTTACGCCAGCTTTCTGCTGTTGTTCATAGTCTTTCAATGCTTTCATGGTTGGCTTCCAGATGAAATAGGTCAAGATAATACCAATGATATTAATCCAAGCCATTAAACCTACGCCGATATCACCAATACCCCAGATATAACCAGTTGCACTAATAACACCATAAATCACTGCAATCATGATGAAACACTTCGTGATAAACATCAGTGATGGCATCTTCATGATATAGCTGAGATAAGTAATGTTGGTTTCAGCAATGTAGTAATACGCAACGATTGTTGTGAACGCAAAGAAGAATACCGCTAATGCAACAAAGATTTGACCAAAACCACCGAATACAGTGCTTACAGCCATTTGAGTGAATGCAGGAGAACCAATCTCAATCGTTGCGCCTACGTTTTGTACAATAAAGCTTCCAGCTTCTAAAGTCCCTTGTACGTTATACATACCCGTAATGAGGATCATAAATGCTGTTGCTGAACATACAAATAAGGTATCAACATATACAGAGAATGCTTGGACAAAACCTTGTTGTGCAGGATGTTGAACTTCAGCGGCTGCGGCTGCATGTGGACCAGTACCCTGACCCGCTTCGTTTGAGTAAACACCACGTTTTACACCCCAACCAATTGCAGCACCAATACCCGCCATTGGAGAGAATGCATCGGCAAAGATCATTTTGATTACACCAGGAAGTTCATGAATGTTCATAAACACAATCACAAGCGCCATCAAGATATAGCCAACTGCCATGAACGGAACTACAAACTCTGCGAAACGTGCGATACGTTTAATACCACCAAAAATAATGATGGCTAACAGTGTCACAATAACAACCAGTGCTAATAATTTATAAGCACCAATCCCAGCAAATACGACTGCACCCTCACCCGTAATCTGAGTAAAGGCATTACCAACTGCATTTGCTTGGATACCCGGTAGGAATAAACCACAAGAGATAATTGCAGCGATGGCGAAGAGAATACCTAACCAACGTTGTCCCAAACCTTTATCGAAATAGAACGCAGGCCCACCACGATACTGACCTTGATACTCAACTTTATAAATTTGACCTAAGGTTGATTCGACATAAGCTGTACTCGCACCTAAAAAGGCAACAACCCACATCCAAAATACAGCGCCCGGACCACCAAAACCAATTGCTGCGGCAACCCCAGCAATATTACCTACACCCACACGTCCTGAAAGCGAAACTGCCAGTGCCTGAAACGATGAAATACCTTGTGCTGATGAAGATCCATTTATCAGAAGCTTCATCATTTCTTTGATCTGTCGGACTTGGACAAATCGCGTTAAAACCGAGAAAAATAAACCTGCACCTAAACATAAATAGATTAGAGCTTTGCTCCAAATAACTCCATTTACCCAATCAACAATTTCTGCTGCACTCATAAACATCAACCTTTTTATATAATTTGAAAATATAGCAAATGATATATTTTCATTTGTCTGAGCAGGAGCAATATCTATGCCATTCAACCTGCGCTATATGACAAGAATTGAACAACTGCTCGCAGACCTTCCATGGTAAAAGTGAATTGAACGAATATTTTGACTCAAAAACACACTGTATCTTACTTGTAAAAGTCTTATATCATGTTATTTTTCTGAGCACTTCCCTTTAACCAATGAGTTACGAAAAACGCCCTTTTTCTTTATTCCTTATTCAGAAAAATGGACTCGACGCATCGTTTTCGTAATTACTATACTTTTTAACTAATTTATAGAAAATTTTCAATTTAAAATATGGCAAAAGTTAAAACAGTTTACCGCTGTGAACAATGTGGTGCAGATCATCCAAAATGGGCTGGGCAATGCACTGAATGTGGCGAGTGGAATAGTCTCGTAGAAGTACGTATTGAACCCGTTGTGACGCATCGCGGTCAAACTAAATTGGGCGGTGGCTATGCTGGTCAAGCAGCAAGCATTACAACATTAAATCAAGTTTCGGTTTCACACGAAACACGTCTTGCAACAGGTATTGGCGAATTTGATCGCGTACTCGGTGGTGGATTAGTCACAGGCTCTGTTGTGCTGATCGGTGGTGATCCGGGTATTGGAAAGTCTACAATTTTATTGCAAACAGCAACGCACATGGCAGCGGCAAAGAGTTCTGCACTCTATGTTACAGGCGAGGAATCTCTTTCCCAAGTTGCCCTTCGCGCACAACGTTTAGACTTACCGACAGATCAACTCAAGGTCATGGCAGAAACCTGTGTTGAACGCATTTGTGAAGTATTAGCACATGAACGACCTGCCGTTGCTATTTTAGATTCGATTCAAACCTTATACACAGAAACCTTGCAGTCGGCTCCGGGTGGTGTTTCTCAAATCCGTGAATCAGCAGCCCTACTCACACGCTTCGCGAAAAATAGCGGAACAGCACTATTCATCGTTGGACACGTCACTAAAGAAGGCGCTTTAGCAGGTCCTCGCGTACTCGAACATATGGTTGACTGTGTGTTGTATTTTGAGGGGCAATCTGACTCGCGATATCGCATGATTCGTGCAGTAAAAAATCGTTTTGGTGCAGTCAATGAACTGGGCGTATTCGGTATGACCGATAAAGGTCTCCGCGAGGTTGCTAATCCTTCTGCTATTTTCCTCAGTCGATATGATGAAGCGATTCCGGGTTCAATCGTCATGATTAGCCGCGAAGGTACGCGTCCATTATTGGTTGAAGTACAAGCTTTGGTAGATGATGCTCATGGACAACCTCGACGTGTTGCACTTGGCTTAGAACAAAATCGTCTCAATATGCTGCTCGCTGTAATGCATCGTCATGGTGGCGTACAAACCTCTGGACAAGATGTTTACGTCAATGTCGTCGGTGGTTTAAAAATCACTGAAACAGGCTCCGATCTCGCGGTCTTGCTCGCATGTGCCTCTAGTCTTCGCGGTAAAGCATTACCACAACAATTAGCTGTTTTTGGTGAAGTGGGATTATCAGGAGAGATCCGTCCCGTACCGAATGGGCAAGAACGTTTAAAAGAAGCAGCAAAGCATGGCTTTAAATATGTGATTCTCCCTAGAGGCAACGCGCCTCAAAAATCAATTGAGGGAGTTCAGATCATTTCTGTTGCACGTTTGCATGAAGCACTAACTGAAGCAATGCAGTTAAGTGATGAGCTCAGCTATTGATTTAAGCAATATTGCTTGATCAATTGTATGATTGGATAAAATTTCAATAGGTCTGATTTTTAATGTAAAGCGTAGAAAGCTGTTTTCTATATTTTAAAATAAAATCTATTGTGATTTTATCCTTTATAGCTCCTATTTAAAATTATTGGCTTAAATCTCACTCTGCTATAATTACTCTATTTAAAATAATAAATTAGCTCAAACTTACTGTTTATTATCAATAGACTATAATATTAGAACAACCATAAATATGAGCTAAATAAATCCTTAATAAAAAAACATATTTTTCTAGTTGAAATTACTGACAAATGCCTGCATAAATACACTGACAAATTGGATTTAAATAGGAATTTTCGATGCAAGTACATCAGCGTGGCTTGATGGCAGCTTTATTAATGGCGACTTTGGTTGCAGCACCTATTGCAGAAGCAAAACGTGCAGGTGGCGGTAAAAGTCATGGTATGAGCCGTTCTAGCTCAACTAGCCAGTCGTACCAACAACCTCGTCAAGCGACTCCGACTCAACAACAAACAACTACTCCACAAAAGTCTGGTCCTGGTGTAGGTTCAATGGTTGCTGCTGGTGTGGCAGGTGCTGCTGTAGGTGCTGTTGCTGCAAATGCGCTTGCTGATGATAAAAATCCAACTGCAACAGAACAACAATCTGCTGAACAAGCTCAACAAGAAGAAAAAGGCGGCATTCCTAGCTGGCTTTGGGTTCTTCTTGCAGCTGCTATCGCTTTCTTTGTATTCCGCAAATTAGGCGCAAAAAAAAATTAGCAGCCAATAACCCATACGCTCCAAACAACAGCGGTCAAAACAATTTTGGCCGCCCTAGCTCACCTCAATCAACAGCTCGTCAATCTGGCGATAACACCAATATCTTTGGTCAATCCGTCGCTGGTAGTGCTGCAACACAAGCGCCTTTCGGTGCCGCATCTATGAATAGCGGAAATCAGCTACCAGATGGCACTGAGCCTGCTGCATTCTTACGTATCGCACGCCAACGTTTCAATCATATCCAATCCGTAAATAGCGCAAGCAATGTTGAAGAAATTCGTCGTTATTTAACACCTGAACTTTATAACTCAATGTACAGTGACATCGTGGCAAACCAAGACCAAGATGTAGCTGAATTTAGTAATTTAAATGCAATGGTTGTTGAAAGCACGACAGAAAACGGTCAATACGTTGTAAGTGTTCGCTTTACGGGTACAGTAAGTGAAGATTTAAATAGCTTACCGCAACCGTTTACTGAGATCTGGCATTTTGTAAAACCTGCTGGCTCACAACAAGATTGGGTTGTTGCTGGTATTCAGCAAGCTTAAAGCTTGAAAAAATAAAAAAGAGCTGATCCGTCAGCTCTTTTTTATTGCTCAATTTAGGGCCTGTTGGTATTTCAGATTGCGAGCTATTCAACTCTCATTTCGACAGAATAGACTCTTTAGATGATACAACGCATGACTTGCGAAATTTAACCATGCTAATTGAGCCAAGTTATAAAGCAGTAATAGCAAAAATAACATTATCTCTATTAAAAACCAAAAAAAGCCACTCTCGACTTCTGAGAATGGCGGAGTGTAAATCAAATTTAGCTACTTTATGAAGAGAAACTTAATACATAGGCAAATTAATACTAGTAGATAATTTTGTAGAAAAACATTCCCCGTTTGGGGAATAAACCCTATTTTTCACCCGCTTATTTTGCTCAACTCATCACAGAATAAGATATTAAAACACTTATAAATAATATGATCAGTTGCTACATACTTTAACGTTGATTAAAAGATTCAGAACCTGATATTCGCTCAATTTTATGAGCTATACTTTAATTTTATCTCTACATCTAATTAAGTAACTGAACTCATCTATGATGGACATAAAAAAAGCTTTGCCGAAGCAAAGCTTTTAAAGAAACGATTTTATATTTGTGTTGATCTATCAAGACACAAACTGTAAGAACAACCAATATAGACCGCCTGATAATGCAATCGTAGCAGGCAATGTAAAGATCCATGCTGAAAGAATTGTTTTCACAGTCGCAAAGTTTAGACCTGACTTGTTAGCAACCATTGTACCTGCAACCGCACTGTTCAATACGTGAGTTGTAGAAACAGGCATCCCTAAACCATCCGCGGCAGCAATAGTGCTCATCGCAACAAGTTCAGCAGACATCCCTTGGCCATAAGTCATATGGTTTTTACCAATACGCTCACCAACAGTCACAACAATACGCTTCCAACCCACCATCGTCCCTAAACCCAGAGCAAGTGCTACTGCAACTTTTACCCAGTTAGGAATGTATTGTAGGAATGAGTCCAAATTACTGCGGTATTCTTTAACAACTTTCTCTTGGTCTTTATCCATCGCTGGTAAAGCTTCAGCTTTATCTAAGCGCTTGAATGTTGTTGTGCTTAAATACATGTCATTACGGATTTCACTAACAGCACCTTCAGGAATCGCTTTAAGATCACCATAAGTTGCCACACGCTCACCTAAATGCATTGTCATACTTGCTAGTGCTGGTACAACTTCAGCCGTTTGTTCTTTAGTTTGGATATATTTCGTCAATACATCACGGGCTTTTTCATCAGATAGCTCATTTTGATTAACATTCAAAACGGTTGCTGTCTGAACTGAAAGCTGTTCAAATGACTGTAAATGATGTGCATCAAGGTTCTTATTTAAAGAATAAGCCAATGGAACCAAACCGATCAAAATTAACATGATTAAACCCATGCCCTTCTGACCATCATTTGAACCATGCGCAAAACTTACACCAGTACAAGTGAAAATTAAGATCGCACGAATCAATGGTGGTGGTGGCTTATTACCAACTGGCGGTTGGAATAACTCCATTTGACGCTTAAAGATTTTCTTTACTAGTAAGAATAGGATCGCAGCAAAAGCAAAACCAATTAAAGGAGAGAACAATAAAGCCTTACCGACTTTAATCACTTGATCAATATCAATCCCACTCGTTGCACCAGTCGATGCATTTAAAAAGTGGTTCATGATACCCACACCTAAGATTGAACCAATCAAAGTATGCGAGCTAGACGCAGGAATTCCTAAAAACCATGTTCCAAGATTCCATAGAATCGCAGCGATAAGCAAAGCAAAGACCATAGCAAAGCCAGCACCACTGCCGACATTCATGATCATTTCTACAGGAAGTAACGCGATAATACCGTATGCCACTGCACCACTTGCAACCATAACTCCCAAGAAGTTACAGAAGCCAGCCCACATGACTGCCACTGGAGCAGGCAAAGCATTGGTATAAATAACCGTAGCTACAGCATTCGCTGTATCGTGGAAACCATTTACAAATTCAAAGCCTAAAGCAATGAAAAGAGCCGTCGATAAAAGAATAACGGAATATAAACTCAAAGGTGGCACGTGTGCCAAATCTGCACTTACCTGAAAACCAATGTAAATCAATGTCGCGACAATGATCGTCAGGAACACCGGCATAAAGAATTTTGGTGTTGGTACATGTACATTCGTCGATTGTGCCGAAGAGTCGGCAAGCGGTGAATCCGAAACAGGAGGAAGATTTGAATTCATGTAGACGGCTAGAGGATAATAAAATCCCCTGTATTGTTTAATTAAATTATGACAATTATATGACAAAGCACTGTCACATAAAGCCAAAATTTCATGTTTTTAATACATTTTCTTGCCGTTTTTTGCGATAATTCAGCCCTGAATTTTTACTTATTTAAATAAAAACATATAGATAGAAAAAGACAAACACCGTAAAAACTGTTTGTCTGATTTTGCAACAAACGCAAATAAATATGACAACAGCTTGTCATATTTCATTCATGCGTTTTCTTTTTAAGCATTATTCAACTCAATTGTTACAGCCTGATGAAGCTTTTATGACATTTTCAAATTGAACTTAGCAATCACCTCTCCTTTTTGATGAAAATACGCGCTTTGGCTTCGCTTCTGTTACAATGCGCCTGCTTTTTCAATTTGTTATGTACTGGGGTTCTTTATGTCCACGCTTGCCACCCTACAATCCCTTCTCGCCCAACGCATCTTAATTATTGATGGTGCAATGGGGACTATGATTCAACGCCATAAACTAGAAGAAGAAGATTATCGTGGTGATCGCTTTGCAGATTGGGCATCAGACCTAAAAGGCAATAACGACTTATTAGTTTTAACACAACCACAAATTATTCAAGGCATTCACGAAGCTTATCTTGATGCTGGCGCTGACATTATTGAAACCAACAGCTTTAACGGCACACGTGTTTCAATGTCTGACTATCACATGGAAGACCTCGTACCAGAGATCAACCGTGAAGCAGCACGTTTAGCGCGTGCAGCCTGTGACAAATATTCAACTCCAGATAAACCGCGTTTTGTAGCAGGTGTACTTGGTCCAACATCACGTACCTGTTCGATTTCACCGAATGTGAATGACCCTGCTTACCGTAATATTACTTTCGATGAATTAAAAGAGAACTATATCGAAGCAGCACATGCATTGATCGAGGGTGGTGCTGACATCATTTTGATCGAAACTGTATTCGATACATTAAACTGTAAAGCAGCGATCTTTGCCGTTAAAGAAGTATTTAAGCAAATTGGTTATGAATTGCCATTAATGATTTCAGGGACGATTACAGATGCTTCTGGTCGTACATTAACAGGTCAAACCGCAGAAGCGTTCTGGAACTCAGTTCGTCATGGTGATCTACTTTCAATCGGCTTTAACTGTGCGTTGGGTGCAGACGCAATGCGTCCGCATGTTAAAACCATTGCTGATGTTGCTGATACTTTTGTTTCTGCCCATCCAAATGCGGGCTTGCCAAATGCCTTTGGTGAGTATGACGAAACGCCTGAACAGACCGCAGCATTCATTAAAGAATTTGCGGAAAGTGGACTGATCAATATCACGGGGGGTTGTTGTGGTACAACTCCTGATCATATCCGTGCTATTTATAATGCAGTTAAAGACATTCCGCCACGCCAAGTACCTGAAACTATTCCTGCTTGTCGTTTAAGTGGTTTAGAACCTTTTAACATTGATGAAAATTCATTATTCGTCAACGTGGGCGAACGTACAAACGTCACAGGTTCTAAAAAATTCTTACGATTGATCCGTGAAGAAAACTTTGCCGAAGCATTAGAAGTTGCACAACAACAAGTTGAAGCGGGTGCACAGATCATCGACATCAACATGGATGAAGGGATGCTCGACTCGCAAAATGCGATGGTACATTTCTTGAATCTCGTTGCATCTGAGCCTGATATTTCTCGTGTGCCGATCATGATTGACTCATCAAAATGGGAAATCATTGAAGCAGGCTTAAAGTGTGTACAAGGTAAACCCGTTGTCAACTCTATTTCCCTTAAAGAAGGTTATGACGAGTTTGTCGAAAAAGCGCGTTTATGCCGCCAATACGGTGCTGCAATCATTGTCATGGCCTTTGATGAAACAGGTCAGGCCGATACTGCTGCACGCAAACGTGAAATCTGTAAACGTTCTTATGATGTATTGGTCAATGACGTTGGCTTCCCTGCTGAAGATATTATTTTTGACCCGAACGTATTTGCTGTTGCAACAGGGATCGAAGAACACAATAACTACGGTGTCGACTTTATTGAGGCAACAGGCTGGATCAAACAGAATCTACCTCATGCCATGATTTCAGGTGGTGTTTCTAACGTCTCGTTCTCTTTCCGTGGTAATGAACCTGTGCGTGAAGCGATTCACTCTGTGTTCCTGTACTATGCCATCAAACAAGGCATGACCATGGGGATTGTGAACGCAGGTCAAATGGCGATTTATGACGATATTCCAAAAGAACTCAAAGATGCTGTTGAAGACGTTATCCTGAATCAAAATCAAGGTGAAAGCGGTAACGATGCAACAGAAAAACTTCTCGAAGTTGCAGAGAAGTTCCGTGGTCATGGTGGTGCAGCGAAAGAAGCTGAAAATCTTGAATGGCGAAATGAATCCGTTGAAAAACGTCTTGAATATGCATTGGTTAAAGGGATTACCACGTATATTGATGAAGATACTGAAGAAGCGCGTTTAAAAGCCAAACGTCCACTTGATGTCATCGAAGGTGCATTGATGGATGGTATGAACGTAGTCGGTGACTTATTCGGTTCGGGCAAAATGTTCCTACCGCAAGTAGTGAAATCTGCACGCGTGATGAAACAAGCCGTCGCTTGGCTCAACCCGTATATCGAAGCGGAAAAAACAGGTAGCCAATCTAAAGGTAAAGTGTTGATGGCAACTGTTAAAGGTGACGTACACGATATCGGTAAAAATATCGTAGGTGTAGTGCTTGGTTGTAATGGTTATGACATCGTTGACCTTGGCGTGATGGTGCCATGTGAAAAAATACTACAAACTGCGATTGATGAAAAATGTGACATCATCGGTTTGTCTGGTCTGATCACCCCTTCTTTAGATGAAATGGTGTTTGTTGCTAAAGAAATGCAACGTAAAGGCTTTGATATTCCATTATTGATTGGTGGTGCGACGACTTCTAAAGCGCATACCGCAGTGAAAATTGATCCACAATACCAAAATGATGCTGTGATTTATGTGGCGGATGCGTCTCGTGCAGTCGGTGTGGCAACCACCCTACTTTCTAAAGAAATGCGCGGTAACTTTATTGCAGAACACCGTGCTGAATATGCCAAAATTCGTGAACGCTTAGCCAATAAACAACCGAAAGCAGCAAAACTTAGCTATGCCGAATCGATTGAAAATGGTTTCAAGGTGGATGATAACTATGTTCCACCGATTCCAAATACTTTAGGTACGCAAGTGATTACCAATTATCCATTGGCGACATTGGTTGAGTACTTTGACTGGACACCATTCTTTATTTCTTGGAGCTTGGCAGGTAAATTCCCGAAAATTCTGACAGATGAAGTGGTCGGTGAAGCAGCCACTGATTTGTATAACCAAGCGCAAGAGATGTTGAAAGACATTATTGAGAATCATCGTTTCGATGCTCGTGCTGTATTTGGTTTATACCCTGCGCAACGTACAGCTGCGGATACCGTCAGCGTGTTCGATGCAACTGGTCAAAATGTTACGCATACATTCGAACATATTCGTCAGCAATCTGACAAAGTCACAGGTAAACCAAATTTATCTTTAGCGGACTTTATCAGTACCTCTAAAGACAATACTGATTACCTTGGTGGTTTCACTGTGTCGATCTTCGGTGCAGAAGAACTTGCTGATGAATATAAAGCCAAAGGTGATGACTATTCAGCGATTCTGATTCAGTCTTTAGCGGATCGTTTTGCAGAAGCATTTGCTGAGCATTTACATGAACGTATTCGTAAAGAGTTCTGGGGCTATAAAGCAGATGAAACTTTGAGTAATGAAGAACTGATCAAAGAGAAGTATGTCGGTATTCGTCCTGCGCCAGGCTATCCTGCTTGCCCGGAGCATTCTGAAAAAGCGGTGTTGTTTGATTGGTTAGGTTCAGAAGCGAAGATTGGTACGAAGTTGACTGAACACTTTGCCATGATGCCGCCATCTTCTGTAAGTGGTTTCTATTATTCACACCCTCAAAGTGAATACTTTAATGTCGGCAAAATCTCTCAAGATCAGCTTGAGGATTATGCAAAGCGTAAAGGCTGGACACTCGATGAAGCGAAGCGCTGGTTAGCACCGAATTTAGATGATTCGATTGGTTAATTGAATCCCCCTAAATCCCCCTTTGGCAAAGGGGGACTTTCACGTATCTAATAAATTACATGACCGCTCCTCCCTTTTTCAGAGGGAGGTTGGGAGGGATTTATACTTTACGATTTTAGCCTGAATATTGCCTACTCTAACTTTCATTTTACATGACCAAATTTTTTTATTTTTAATGGGCTTTGGATACTTTAATCTACTAACTATTTTTATTTTTTCTAGAGTATCCAATTGACCCAATAATTTTTTTTACGTCTTAAAAAACCAGTCAAGCCATACATTCCTGATCCTAAAAATGCTATATTTAAATATCCGGTCCCAATAAGCTTATTATTAAACTCATATGTGATTAAAACTGCTAATAGCTGTTCTCTTAATTTACGAAATAAAGTCCTTTCATATCTTTCCGTAATAACTCTTACAAATTGCTGAGCTACAGTACTTGCTCCTTGAAACTCTTTCTTCACATGTGTAAAGTAAATTTCCCTAAGCATAGCATAATGATCGATACCATAATGAAAATTAGATCTATGGTCTTCTGCCAAATACAAAATCTCAATTATTTCATCATCTAATTCTATATTTAAATTTTCTAAATAATTACAACTTTTCAAAAAATCATTATTTAAATTATCTAAATTAAAAAATATAAAAACCTTACCTAACACATAAAATGGAATTGTGAAGAAAAAATATAAAATTTTCATACTTTTTCTCGAACTTCAGGAATAAACTTCTGAAATGCTGTTTTAGATAGGCAAACTATTCCTCTTTGATCAGCAACCATAGAATAAAAATCTCCATCAAACCTTGTTGCCATACGATCACTAAAAAAGAAATACTTTTTCTTCAACTCAAAGCGACAATAAATAGTTGATTGTCTTTTTTCACCATATTCTGTCGCATGTATAGTCAATATATCTGGACCAAAGATATTCTTTTGAATTGAGCCTTCAATGCTTGCTCGTGCTCTATTCTTACCTGTATATTCTAAAATATGTCTCAAATGTGTTTTACGTTTTCCATAACTTGAATCTTCGTAAATTTTTTCAGAAGCGCCTCTTATATTATTTCCTTCGAGCCGTAAAAATAAATTATGCTGTAACTCCATTTTTTCATAAGGTCTATATACAGTTGTATTTGTAACTGATTTTAAAAACCATTGACCTGAAAAGTCGGGAATCCCAAAAACTCTTTCTCGAATCCAAAAAAAACTATTGCAATAATTATAGCAGCAAGAATAGCTTCCCAAACATCTCCTAATGCAAAATCCTCAAAGATAAAACCCAAAGCCCAAGATATATTCATATACTCCCCACATCAAATAATAAAGTACTAAAGCCTAGAATAAATTTTAAGTTATTGTCTCATTAAAAAGGAAAAGTACTTTTAATCAAAAACCATCATTAAATTCGCGTAAAGTCCCCCTTTATCAAAGGGGGATTTAGGGGGATTCCAATCTCTGTTTCACAATCCAATAAATCTGATCTAAAACCGCATCTATTTCAGTCAAAATCTGATGATTACTAAATCTTAAAGTGAGCAGCCCTAATTCACTCAAAGCATAATCTCGATTTTGATCAGCCTCTAACCCAACCTCGGTGTAATGTTGCCCACCATCACATTCAATGACTAAATTTGCTGCAGAACAATAAAAATCTACGATGAAATTTAATATTGGCTTTTGTCGATAAAACTGTAATCCTAAAATTTGTTTACGGCGTAATCTCCGCCATAAACAGTGTTCTGCGTCAGTCATATTACTCCGCAAATCACGCGATGGAAGTTTTAAGTTTTTATTATAAGATTTCATTGTTTTTATTTTCTAAGCACTCAATCTATCCACAAACAACACACCATCTAAATGATCCACTTCATGCTGTACTATACGTGCAGGAAAACCATCAAAGTTTGTTTCAACCACTTCACCCTGTAAATTGTAATAACGAACTTTGACTGCTTGTGCTCTTTCCACCTCTCCACGCTCATTTGGTACACTCAAACACCCCTCTTCACCAAAACAGGTCGCTTGAGAAAACTCTAAAATCTCAGGGTTCACCATCACTACTGGATCCATTTCAGGAGCATCTGGATAACGAGGATTGGCGCGAGAAGCAACGATAATCACTCGCTTAGAGATATACACTTGCGGCGCTGCTATCCCTACACCATTACGTTCAAGCATAGTGGCATGCATCGCAGAAGCCAGTTGCAATAGCCACTCGCTATTGAACTCCCCATGAGCAACCGCAGCCGCTTTAATTTTTAAAATTTCTTCACCACGTTGCGCTACAGGTAAAATTACACTCATCCCACGACCTTATTATTTTTGATCAATACTCATACACATCGTATTCGATATTTATTCACGCTTCTATAATTTTCATTTAAGAATCTTGTCATATTATTTACATAATAAAAAATCAATTCACGGCATAAAACAATGAATGCAACACAACTTTTTCTAGGGGTCATCTTTAGCTCGATAGGCTTAGGCTATTTTCTGTATGGCAAAAAACAAAAGATGACGGTACCTCTCGTCTGTGGATTGGTTCTCATGCTATTTACCTATTTTATTGATAACGCCATGATCATCAGCGTAATTGGTATTGTTCTATCGATCCTTCCCTATTTTCTACGCTTTTAAAAATAAAAAAACTCCCCAAATGGAGAGCTTTAGATTTAGGTTAAATTAAAGATGTTTCTTTAACTCATCCTCAACGATTTCAATTTCAAGCTGGCTAAATTTACGAATTTCGCCTTCTGCATGTTTCTCCAGCATACCGCCAATCAACGGAACTTTAACTTTTACAGTCCATGTCAATGTGATATCAACTTGCTGGCTATTGCCTGTCACTTTGCGCTCAGCTTTGGCATCTAAAGGTAAGTTTGCACCTAACTCCACTGTCGAAGTTAGATTTTTTAAATGTGTAATGTCAGAACGCTTTAAGCGAAATGCATTTTTTAATAGTTTTTTTGCAACTTCAGGAATATTAACATCAAGGTTATATTCACGGCGTAAAGTATAAATATCGCCATTTACATTAGATTCAATAATTTCTAAGTTTTCACCCGGAATGCGTTTACACACTGCTTCATGCAATGATGTTTCAGCGACTAATCTTGAAAAGTCTTCAATCGAAACACCATGAATTGTTTCATTAACCGTAAATTGATGTGCCATCTTTAAATTTCCATTTCGTTTTATTTAGGATCTCATCATTGCGCAAAAGTATAGCATTCTCATTCAAAACTCAAAATCTGATCAGTTAAAAATGGATGACTGCGCGGATTAGTTATTTTTATTGTAATGATGTCGACGACCTAATTTTACCGTCACCCGTTCGGCGCGACTGATATATAAATAATGATCCCCATATTCAATCACTGCATAAAACTGCTCAGCACAATCATCCAAACCTGTTGCTGACCATGTTGTTCCTTGAGGAAATTCATCTAACCAAGCCGCTTTATAAAAATCTGACACCGACTCAAAATCCAAATAGAGTTCTGGATTTGCCATAATTTTGGCAGCAACTTGATCAAATTTTTGCTGTTTAAACGCTTCTAAACTGAGTAGCACAGATATTCCTATGATCAAAAATAATGGTTTAATTTCAGCATTGCGGCTAAAGTAAATTTTTAACTAAATTACAAAAATACAGTGATTTTCTTATACCCCTATTTTGCTGAGGAATTTCCAACAATTCCACATTAATTTCAGTTTTATCAGATGCTTTTGATCAAGGTCTAATTTGCTTGAACCTGCTCAATATGCTATCAACTTATTATAACTTTTATCTTTTTTACAACGATAAACTATAAGGAGCAAACATGTCTTATCAAAATATTTTAGTGCCTGTAGATGACTCTCCAATTTCTTATGCGGCGGTTGAACATGCACTTTCTTTAGCGAAATTGTCAGGGGCAAAAGTTACGATTCTCAGTGTGGTTGCAGTTGATCCATTTGTAGGTGTCGATTTTTATCAAGTTGCACCCGCTGTCACTGATTATTTCATGCAAGCTGAATCACATGCCAAGACACAACTACAAGATATTGCTCAGTCATTTGTACGTGATGGAATCGAGGTTGCAACCAAGATTTATCATGGCTCTGCTAGTGAAGGCATCATTTTCGTTGCGGATGAAGTCGGTGCTGATTTGATCGTCATGGGTTCTCATGGTCGTACTGGCGTAAAACGCCTATTGCTGGGTAGTGTTGCGCGTGCAGTTCTCACAGAATCACATATTCCAGTATTGATTGTTAAGCAATAAATTTGTTTAAAAATCTGAAAGCCTTGTACGTCATTACAAGGCTTTTTTATTGTCTATCGTTTTTATTTGACCGATCTCCCCCCCCATTTTGATGAATTACAACCCTACTCCATCATTTCAAAAGATGCTTCACTACGCTATGGACATAGACTTTCTATCAAAATAGTAAATGGAATCATGCTGCTATAGATAGAAAAAATGACCGTTTATAAAAAATAGAACCTCAACATTAAAACACTGTTTAGCAAGGATGATGGCTATGAAACTCAACCCTATAGTGCTTGGTATATTTGGAATGTATATCTCGACATTAAACCATGCAGCAGCACTGGATCAATCAGGACAAACCATTCTGCCCTTTCTGGAAAATGGCAATTATGTTGAGGTGAATGCTACAGCAGTTGATCCAGATATTTCAGGAACGATCCGCAATCGTCCTGAACTTGTGAATGATCCTAATAATCTGAACTCTGGCAATATGGGCAATAGTTTTCATTATTACAGTGCAGCTTTAAAACTCCAACTCACTGAAAAAATTAGTTTTGGTCTACTCTATGACCAACCATTTGGCGCGGATATTCGCTATCCGATGCAATCCAATAATACCTTCTCGGATAATGAATATACTCAGCAAGGAACATCGGTCAATGTTGATACTGAAAGTATTAGCATGATCTTCGGATTAAGCCCATTTACCAATTTTCAACTTTACGGCGGCGCAGTTTATCAATCCGTTAAAGGTGATGTCGCTTTACGTGGTAATTCTTATAGCGAAGCATTTAATGGTTACGATGCAAAATTTAAGCAAAATCATGCAGTAGGTTGGCTTGCAGGTTTAAGCTATCAAATTCCAGATATTGCATAAAAAGCAGCTGTGACGTATCGCTCAAAAATAGATCATGACATGCAAGTTACAGAAACCATGTTCGGTGAACCATTAGACGTAACCACACCAAGTAAAACCACAATCACGACGCCACAATCAGTCAATATTGATTTTCAAACAGGTGTTTATAAAGACACGCTCGCCTATGCGAATCTACGTTGGGTCAATTGGAAAGATTTTCATATACGTCCGACACAATTTGGAGCAGTCACCGAATATCTCACTGATTTAATCAGTGAAGGTTCTTATATAGGTGGTTTTGATTTAGATAGTTATCAAAAAGATCAATGGGCAGCGACGCTAGGAATTGGTCATCAATTTACTGAAAAATGGAGTGCATCCACTGAGGTGAGTTGGGACTCAGGCACAGGTAATCCTGCATCGACCTTAAATCCAACCAAAGGTTCTTGGGGGCTTGGTTTAGGCGTACAGTTTAACCCTGCCGAAAACTACTTTATTGCAGGTGGGCTTAAATACTTCTGGCTAGGCGATGTGGTAGCTGAAGACGGCACGTATTATATTCCTGTAGCAGGAATCAAACCGATTGCAGAGCAAGCAGATTTTAAAGATAACTCAGCGATCGCCTATGGCTTGAAAATCGGCTATAAATTCTAAGTTTTTAAATGTTGAGCATATGAAATATCTAGTTGGACTTCATCTTTTTAACAATCTTTTGACCAACTAGATATTTTTATGATTTAAACAAAAATAAAACCATTAAAAAGTTTAAAAACCGTTCTTAATCTACTGAGTTTATATAGAATAACGGCGGTCTTATTTAATAAATTCTTTCAATACAATATCTGCATATTTCTTTATATTGCTATTCACCAATTCGGAAAACTCAATGAAAAAAACTTATATTTTACTTTCTATGCTGACATATGGTTTGCTTCAACCTATTATCGCTTTTGCAGACAGCACAGAGCCAAAAGAAATAATGGATATGTTTATTGGTACTTTAAGTGTTAAAGATAAAAAAGCAATTTTGACTCGCTGCGATCTTGCTGAAAATACATATACATTAAAAGATGCAGATTGGGCTGAAAAAAAAGCAGTCGAAAATTATTTGTCAAAAGCAGAAAAACTAAAACAACCCATTTATGCAGAAGTGCTTGGTGCATATAAGCAAGAAGCAGATACAAATGTGCTTTTAGTTGATTCAATTGAAAATATAACGGAAGCCAAAAGCTGCCACTTAAACGATTTATTTTAAAATTTATATTTTCATTGAAGATAGAAACGCTCTCATTTCTACTTAACAAGCCCCTTTGTTTAAAATATAAGGGGCTATTTATACCGTATCGTTATTCACGAAATGTATCCCATGCTTCAAAGGTATTTTGCTTATATCGTATTAACGTTGAAAACTGAGGAAGAATTGCTTCACTTTGCTTCGGTCTAAGAAAAACAAAATCATCAACTTGAATATCACAATCCTTAGGAACATTGACCAATTCTTGATTAGTACTACGTCCGTACAATGCATGAATATGCGCTTGGTTAGGATAGACATAGTCAGCCAGCCAATAGCCACCATAGATGAATAGCGCCTTATGCTTATGTGGTAATTTATCCAATAATGACATAGAGGGAAGCTGGGTAAACGGTAGGACTTTTAATACAGGCGCAGCAATCCACAACGCAGGTTGTAATGCCTTTAAAAAATCACTGTCAAAATCACTCGGTTTTAGTAGCATTGAACCAAAAGATAGATCATTACAAACACTATTGTCTGTATGAAAACTAAAAGTTGGACTCCCCCCACCATTAAAACAAAGTTGTTCTGACCATAGTGAATTAAACTGTTCTTGAATTAGCTTTTTATAAACCGCGTAAACATGTTGAGATTCTTGATAAGCAAGTTCTGGTTTTTTAATGATGGCTGGGATTTTGGTGATATGCGCATCATAGCCCATCAAACCAGAAAGCTTTAAATACTTTGGATACTGTTGAATCAGCTTTAAGATTTCAGTCAGTTGTTGTGTCGACTGTACCCCACCACGATGTAAACCAACATCAATTTCAATATTCACATCTAAGCACAAAGAATACAGTTGAGCGATCTCAAGATATTGCTGTAAGCGTTGCTTGCTATCAATCAGCCATTGAATTTTGGCATTCGACCACTCCGCATGCTGATCAAAAAAATGACGTACAGCGTGGGCAGGCATCGGCTTACCCAATAAAATATCTGCTTCAGCAAAATTTTCTAGGATCGAAACAATATGTGGTAAGTGAAATACCATAAAGCGTTGCGTATTGATTTGCTCAGATAACAACTTAAGTAAATCTAGGCTTGCTAATGATTTCACCACCAAACGTGCTCTTAAATGTTTGGCATGAGCAAGACGAATCTGAACATGCTGGATATTTTGCTTAAGTGCAGCATCATCGACGATCAGTTGTGGTGTCGCCATTCCCTGTGTTTTTAGATCGAGATTGAGTTGTTTAAAATAATGATCCAACATGGCTATACCTTTTTTATTTAATCGTGATCCTAAAAAAATCTTATACGAGGGAATGTCATCTACAACCTGAGCAAGCCGAAGCGACTATAGCTTTAGTGAAGCGCAAGACGAAGAGGCTTATCCTAAAATAAATAAAACTCGACAAGACTCCGTTAAGTTAATTATTTTTCAATAAATTAAATCAATATTTAAGTCGAACCTGAATTAAAACTAACCTAAAAAAAGCTTTTCCAGATAGGGGTTTAAAAACTTGGCTTCTGGATCAAGTTGCTGACGTAAAGCCATAAAATCATCCCACTTTGGATATAAAGCCCGAAGCTGTGCCGTAGTCATAGTATGCATTTTTCCCCAATGAGGTCGCCCTCGATATTTCTGTAAAATCGGTTCAACTACATCAAAAATTAAATGTGGGTCTTGCTTATGATATTGATGCACTGAAATCGAAATTGAATCTTGCTGATAAAAAGGGCTAAGCCAAATATCATCCCCTTTTACAAAACGAAATTCGAGCGGAAAAAAGGTCGCGACTTTATGTGTTCGCAGTGCATGTAATACTTCGTCTAAACAAGCAACCCCTTGATTGACTGGAATCTGATATTCCATTTCATTGAACTTGGTATTTCGTGGCGTCGGAAATATTTTGCTCGACCAATCGACATAGGTGGTCGGTTTGACAAAGATGCCCAATAGCTTTTGTAAATAAGGATTCAATGAAGGAAATGTTCTAGTTAACTCTGAGCACATCGTGAGTAAAGTATCATCCGAAGGAAAATTTTCTTTCCTAGGCAAAATTGCTTCCTCTGTTTCATCTAAAGTTTTCAGCATCAATTGCTTTTGATACGAAAATACAAAGCACTCGATATGTCGATGCTGATGCTTCCATTGATGAATATGTTGCATCATGTCCTCTACAGGACAAAGTTCAATATGTTCTTTAAGCTTATAACGCGGGCGGTTTTGCATAGTGATCTTTGTCAAGATTCCCAAGCTTCCCAAAGAAACTCGTCCAGCGGCAAAGATTTCGGGATGTTCTGTTCGGCTACATGTCAGGATTTCACCAGAAGCCATCAATAACTCAAAAGCTTCAACATAACCAGAAATACAATGTAAATCTGCACCTGTACCATGTGTTCCCGTAGAAACAGCTCCTGCTAAGCTTTGCTGATCAATATCACCCTGATTCATCAAGGCTTGGTTGATCGATTGCTGCTGTAGATATTGGTCTAAATCATATAAGCGTGTCCCTGCATAAATACTGCTCTGACATCGATTAGTATCCGTCGATGCGACACCTGAAATATGATCTAAAGACAAAAGAGTTGCATCAGTACACACCAATGGCGTGAATGAGTGCCCTGCACCAACCACTCTAATCTTGTCATGATCTCTGACGATATTCTGAAGCTCTTGAATATTTGCTGGTTGTAAAATTTGTTGTGGATTGGACATTTGAAAACCAGACCAATTTGACCACTTCGCTTGATGCATATCACTCATACAGCCTCTCCTTGGCTCACAGCAGTTTTTAGATTTCCATGATTGGTACGTTTTGCTAGTTCTTGAAGTGGAATTAATTTCGGTCGTGTTGCTTGATCGTAGTCGCGGTATTTTTTATCCAATAATAATTGCTCAGCGAATAATTTAAACTTGCTTTGACAAGCAGCTAAGGTCCATTGCCCAAATAAGGTATGTCCACCTTCATAGGCTTGTTGTTGATATTCCTCATACGTGGTGACATAACCCATGTAATCATTGCAATATGAGGCAAGCCAGACTCGATCAATTGACGATTTTCCAATAAGTTGTTGTTTTACTGTTTCCATAACGCGTTGCCCAGCAATCGTCGTAAACTCTCCCGGACAACAAACGAGCGCTAAATTACCTAAACGAACAATTTGTAGCGGCACAATACTCGGAACCAGTGGGCTTTGTTGAATCGCACCAGCACGAACTTGTCGATTCATCTCTGCAATCAATGGATCAAGAATACTGGGAGGAAAACCAATCGGTTGACCTAATATTTTTTTAGCGCCAGCTTCAAGCAAAATCTGTTTAGGTCCTTGAGAAGCGTACAGCTGTTGATAAGCAGTAAAATCATGCGCAGCGTCACTCTTTAATTTTTGCTTTTTAAATTGATCAGCAAGAAATTGCATCCCTTTGATCAATGGTTTTGGCGCACCTAAACCATCCACAGGCGTACCTGCAAAAAATGCTACGCCATGACAGGGCTGACTGGTTTGTGCATCCTTCTTGCCATGTGCAAACTCAGGAGGAACGTCAATATGACTCAGATCAACATAAGAAAAAATTGCATCAATCTGACCTTGCACTTTCTGCATTGGTTGCTGCAAACCTGTTAATGCCAAATCACTTTGATAACGACCATTTTGCTGAGCATAGTAATATTCCTGCTCGCCTTTAATCTTGTTGCGAATCTTAAGTTGATCTTTGCCATGAAAATGCGGTGACACATCGCCAGCTGTTGCTTGAGCAAAAATCGTGACTGGATTTTCAATTCCGCGTTCAATTAAAGCCTGCTCTGAAAATGACGCGGCATAACCTTTATTATCACCATCATAAGCACTTAAACTATTTCCTAAACAGGTGGCATGCACACCAAACAGAGAAATAAATGACTGTAATTTCTGCTCTCTATAAAAACCAATCAACTGCATTTCACGATTGATTGCTAAATGCGTTTCATGTTCTGAATGCTCAATCACCTCTGGATTTCGATTATAAGCATGGATCGAGCGATTCCATGCAACAGGCGTATCATTTTCAAAATGTTGGGTGGAAAGACCGATTTCGGTATTTTGTTCATTTTCAATTGCAGTCTGAATACTGAGAACAATCGCATGCACTATCGCATTGACATGTTCAGGAACAAATCCTGGCGTGGGCATATTATATAAGGCTTCATGCGCGCAGCCCCCAGGTCCTGAATGGGTATGTGTTGCCATGAGTACCAATTGATTTTCATCAAACTCAGCACCCAACATTTCTCTTAATCGAGCGACGGTCTTAGTTCGCATCGCATGAGTAATACAGCCTAAATCTAAACAACACAGAATCAGTCGACTCTGTTGCTGATCCACAATACTAAAGCTTCGCACATACAAAGCAGTTCGCTGCTCATAAGCACGATGTGACCATTGACCATAGCCAAACATGGCATAACCTTTCGGTGCAATCTTGATTTCTTGTTTATCCCAACCAACTTGATACATTGGCACTTCCTTTGTAAATTCTTTTTCTAACTGCAATAAAGCATGTTGAAAGTTAAACAAAATTATGAGATACCCAAAAGGGTTAAAGAATCTTCTTTTTGGGGGGCTAAACGGACTTATGCCTAAACAAATTATCCATATGGAAAGCACACAGCAATTTATACCAGCTACGATTTTGGCAAGCTTGATCCACTATGCAGAACAACAAGAATGGGATTATAAAAAATGGTTTGAAGATTCTGGTTTAGATTTAGATCAAGTCCAGCAAAGCAATGGCTTTGTTCGTTTTAGCCAAATGTGTGATGTTATTCGTAAGGCAATCACAGCCTACGACCAACCTGATTTGGGTTTAAAAATGGGTCGCAGTGAAGGCTTAATTTCGATGGGAATATTAGGCTTTGCAATGCAATCTTGTAAGACTGTTGCCGATGCACTGGAAATAGCACTCGAATTTCATCGCGTTTCAGGTAGTGTGTTGAATATCGAATTTTCAATTCTTGATGATATTTGTACGCTCGAAGTGACTGAACCGAGCCCAACTTTTGATCTCAAATCTTTTTTTTACGATGAATTATTTAGTAGTGTAATTGCCTGTTTAAATGCAATTTTAGGTGACCACGATGATGTTATTGGGCTTGAACTTAACTATGATCCCACCGCAAATTTAGAAGATTATCAATATCTTTTCGGCTGCCCTGTTCAGTTAAATACTACCAGCAATAAAATTCATTTTAAAAGCAGCATGCTCAATCGAAATCTCAAAAATTACAGCCCAGCGAACTACGCTACGGCGATACAAATCTGCAAACAGGCTTTAAAAGAAATTGATCAGCTCAATCAAGTCGACTTTGTGCATATCGTCGAGCATTTGATTGAACAATATTTACCTGAACGTTTTGAGATGCGACAAGCAGCAGACCATCTGCAAATGAGTGAACGCCATTTAAGACGTAAATTATTATCTGAAGGTTTGAGTTTCCAACAAATTCGACAAAACGCCTTGGAGCGTAAAGCTAAACAATTACTGGAAAAGAACCTATCCATGAGTGAGATTAGCCTACAATTGGGCTTTAGCGAATTACGTGAATTCCGACGCGCCTTTAAACGTTGGACAGGACAAGCACCTTCTGTTTATAAACAAGAGACTCACCTTACTTAATATCTAAGAATAAAACGGTCTAAAAATTTCCAAGCGCAGATAAAAGAGAACCGGAAATGCTTTTTCTTGTAATTTTAAATTTTCGCAAATATTCACTACCGCGCTCGGCGGCATGGATGCCGCCAGTTTGGCTGTGATACAAGGAAGTATCATCAGCCAAACAAAGGATTTTTGTTACTTTTCATCCCTAAAAAGTAAGAGAGAAAAAGAAAGCTTATCCAAAAATAGGATGAGATCTCCGTAAGATCCCACAAAGACGATCAAACTATAAAATAAAAAGCTCAGGATTTTACCCAAGCTTTTTATCAAACTAAATTTTAACTTGCCGCTTGATAAAATGGTACATCACCATTAATCGTGGCACGATGCATAATTCGATGCGCATCCCCATAATCAAATAAAGCCTTATGCTGCGTGCAACGATTATCCCAAATCGCCACATCACCCGCTTGCCACTGCCAACGCAAATGAAACTGCTCATTGGTGGCATGCGCAAATAAGTACTGCAGCAATTCAGCGCTTTCAGCCTCATCCAGCTCATTAATACGTGTGGTAAAACCTTCACTCACAAACAAAATTGGCTGACCTGTCACAGGATGCGTTCTCACCACAGGATGAATAACAGGTGGATTACGCTTAAACGTTTCTTGCAGTTTTTTACGCTCAACATCATTATGCGCAAAACGCTCAATCGGGAAAGATTGACGAATATCATGCGTTGCAGTTAAACCTTTTAACTTCTTCTGTAAATCTTGATCTAGCGCAGCAAATGCAGCTGCCCCACTCGACCATAACGTATCGCCACCTACAGGCGGTATCTTAATCGCTTGCAATACACAGCCCAATGGTGGCTTCTGGCTAAAGGTCACATCGGTATGCCAAAGCTCATTGTCACGTAAATCCTGTTTCCAGCTATCCAATACAATGATTTCAGGCACATTTTCGACTGATGGATAGATCGGGTGAATATGCAAAGAACCAAAACTACGTGCCAACTCCGCTTGCGCCTGAGGTGCAAGTTGCTGATTGCGGAAGAAAATGACATGATGATCCAGCAAAGCCTGTTGAATTTGTTGCGCGGTATGTTCATCAGCCGTGTTTAAATCTACATCATGAATAATTGCACCGATTGTTGGTTTAATCATTTCAATATTTAACGACATTTCTAACTCTCTCATCTTTACCATTTGCACTTACAACTGTTGACCATACCAAGGAGATAATTGCTGTTGTAACCAACGCAAGAATAATTCAAAACTGACTGCAACAATCGCAATCACAATAATGCCAAGCACGACGGTATCCGTAATCAGGAACTGCGCCGCTGACTGCACCATAAAACCAATACCACGATCTGCCGCGACTAACTCCGAAGCCACCAATGTTGACCAACCGACACCTAAACCAATACGAATACCCGTTAAAATATGCGGTAAGGCCGTCGGCAGAATCACATGCCAAAACACTTGTGATTGGCTTGCCCCTAACGATAAGGCGGCACGTTCACGATTGAGCTGATGGCTCAGCACGCCATGGGTACTGCTGATAATCACAGGTGCAAGGATCGAAAAGAAAATCAAAAGTACCTTGGTGGTTTCACCAATGCCGAACCAAATCACCAATAAGGGTAAATAAGCCAACGGTGGAATCGGGCGCAATAACTCAACCAAAGGATCCAGTACAGCACGTACCCATTTGTTCAATCCCATCCATAAACCCAAAGGTACACCAATCGCAATCGCTGCAACAAGTGCCAACAAGACACGCGAAATACTAGCTGCTAAATGCTGCCATAAAGTGGCTTTCATAAAACCTTGCTGACTGACCTCAAGGAACTTTTGCCATACTGCTTGTGGACTTGGTAAAAACAGGCTTGGGACAACTTTTAATGCAGTGATCAAATACCAAATCACCAGTACGCTCAAGACACTGGAAAGACTCAGCACTAAACTACGATGTCGAGTAAAGAAAGCCCATATTGGACTTAAAACCGAAGCGGATTGTGACTTGTTGATCTGTTGTGGCTCTTCGGCCTTGCTCACCTCATAGGCTGTATTTTTAGCTTGACCCGTCATACAGCCACCTCATGCCCTGCCTGTTTCTGCACACGTAAACGTTCAAACAGTTGTTCACGCAATTGAATAAATTTCGGATCTGATTTAATTGCACGAATCGATTCGCCCTGCTTATAACGATCTGCAAAATCAAGCTTTAAAGTTTCCACGATCTTGCCAGGTCGAGCTGTCATCAACACCAGTTGATTACTCAACAACAAAGCTTCTTCGATGTCATGAGTAATCAGGAAGAACGATTTATTTTGTTCAATCCACAGATCTAGAACCAGCTGTTGCATGGTTTCACGAGTAAAAGCATCTAAAGCTGCAAAAGGCTCATCTAATAAAATAAAGGCTGCGTGGCTAATCAAAGCGCGTGCGATCCCAACACGTTGTTTCATGCCACCCGATAATTCCCAGATATTGGCTTGAGCAACATGGCTTAAACCCACAATTTTCAGAATCGCATCGACTTGCAGTTGAATTTTTTGCGCTTTCAAGCCCTTGAGCTGCAAAGCAAAACTAATATTTTCCGAGACATTTAACCACGGCAACAAGGCATGATCCTGAAAGACCACCGCACGGCGCGCATCAGGCGCAGTCACGACTTCATGATCCAGTGTAATCCGCCCCAAACTCGGTGCTTGGAAGCCTGCCAAGATGTTGAGCAATGTGGTTTTTCCACAACCAGACTCACCCAAAATTACCGTCAAACTCCCTTCTGCAATCTTGAGATTGATATCTTGCAATACAGGTACAGTCTGCTTTGGAAAAGTTAAATGAAGATGCTCAGCAGCTAATACGCTCATTTCGATCTCCTATGGCTGTAAGAATTGGGTGGTGACATTGCCTTGATAATCAGGCTTCACCTGATCGACCTTGCCCTGACTTTTTAAGAAAGTCGCTGTATCAAAAATATTCTTGGCGAATTCACCCGCTAAAGTTGCGTGTTGTTGCTGGCCATTCAGATAAATATTGCCTGACAACAGTAAAGGAATATCTTTCGCATCAGAGCCTGTCAGTTGAGCAATTTTTTGGATATTGTCCGCATTTTGTTCAAATGCTTTTGGGTCTTGGTTATAGGCTTCGATCTGTTGTAAACTGGTCTTCACGAATGCTTTCAAGAACTCAGGATTTTTCTCGGCAAAGTCTTTACGAACCACCCAAAGATCATAAGTTGGCGCGCCCCATTCACCGACCTGTTTCGAGTCAGTTAAAACATGGCCGCTGGCTTTGACTTTGCTTAAAGCAGGTTCCCATACATAAGTCGCATCGATATCACCACGTTCCCATGCCGCGGTAATTTCAGGTGGACGCAAATTGATGATCTTGACCTGATTGTCTGCAATATTCCAATGCTTTAAAGCGGACAATAAGCTGTAATGCGTGGTTGAAACGAATGGCACGGCAATAGTTTTGCCAATCAAATCTTGCGGATTTTGAATGCCTAATTTGTTGCTGACCACCAATGCCTCAGAACCACCTAATTTTGCTGTCACCAAAAACACTTCAATCGGTAAATCACGGCTGGCTGCAGCCGCCAATGGACTTGAGCCAATATTGCCAATCACGACATCGCCCGAAGCTAATGCATTGACCACATCTGAACCCGCATCAAATTTACGCCATTGAATTGCTTGATTACTATCACGTTCATAATCACCATTGGCTTGAGCAACCTTAGTTGGATCCACACCAGTTTGATAAGCTATCACCACGGTCTGACCATTTTTAGATAGGTTTGGAGTAGCATCTTTTTGATTTTGATAGACAATAAAAGCAACAATCGCCACTAGGACGATTGCTGTAACAATGAGCGGCTTGGTGTTCTTGATGGCCATAATTAGATGATCTTTCAACAATATCGACTTATGTTATGCGCCACGCTTTATGATTAAAAATAAGAAAAAATGCGTTGCTTATTTATTTTTAATATATAGAAATTAAGATTATCTGATGAACTCTATTGAAGTGACTTTAACAATTCATCATTCTGAATTATTCAATCGCTAAAATGTCCTATCTGACTTAGGTGATTTATTTCAATGACCTAATAAGTAAAAGAATATATTGAGAAATCTGAATGCAGCAGTCCAACGATGTTTCAATCCAGCCAGCAATTCCATTTTGGCAAGCTTTTTGGTTTTGGCTAAAACTAGGTTTTATCAGTTTTGGTGGACCAGCGGGTCAAATCGCAGTGATGCATCACGAGCTAGTTGAACAAAAACGCTGGATTTCAGAACGAAGATTTTTACATGCACTCAACTATTGCATGCTATTACCCGGCCCTGAAGCACAACAATTAGCGACCTATATGGGGTGGCTGATGCACCGAAACGTTGGTGGACTAATTGCTGGGATACTGTTTATTTTACCCTCTCTCTTTCTACTGATTTTATTGTCATGGATTTATATTCAATTTGGTGATGTTCCAATTATTGCCGGGCTTTTTTATGGGATCAAACCCGCAGTAACAGCCATCGTATTTCATGCAACGTATCGTATTGGCCATCGAACTTTAAAAAATCACCTTTTATGGTTAATTGCAGTCGCAGCATTTATTGCCATCTTTGTATTTAGTCTTCCTTTTCCACTCATAATTTTTTGTGCGGCAGCATCGGGATATGTATTCAGTAAATATTATCCTCGGTTATTTAATCAACAAAATACTCAACAGCATCAGCAAAAGAATTACGGCACTGCACACATTGATGATGATACTCCTTTACCCCAACATGCGATCTTTAGTTGGTCTCGACTCGGGAAAATTTTAATCATTGCCGCTAT
Organism: Acinetobacter sp. NBRC 100985; assembly: GCF_000241225.1. Taxonomy (NCBI): domain Bacteria; kingdom Pseudomonadati; phylum Pseudomonadota; class Gammaproteobacteria; order Moraxellales; family Moraxellaceae; genus Acinetobacter; species Acinetobacter sp. NBRC 100985. The sequence goes on from NZ_BAEB01000023.1 coordinate 97,983, forward strand.
TTTATGGTGTTTGCCGATACTTATTTTGAGCTTCAGCTTAGGTTGGCAACATACATATACTCAAATGGGATGGTTCTTTAGCAAAGCTGCTTTACTGACATTTGGTGGCGCGTATGCTGTGTTGCCGTATGTTTATCAAGGTGCAGTTGATCATTATGCATGGCTCAATCCAACACAAATGATTGATGGTCTTGCATTAGGTGAAAGCACACCAGGCCCATTAATCATGATCGTTGCTTTTGTCGGTTTTGTGGGTGCTTTTAATCAAGCTTTATTCGGTGTAGAGCATCTCTTTATTGCTGGTGTTGTAGGTGCAATCATCGTTACCTGGTTTACTTTTCTTTTTTCTTTTGTATTTATTTTAGCTGGTGCTCCAATTATCGAATCCACCCACAATGAATTGAAATTTACAGCACCTTTAACTGCCATTACAGCAGCAGTCGTCGGTGTCATATTAAATTTGGCATTATTTTTTAGTTATCATGTACTTTGGCCAAATGGCTTTGAACAAGCTTTTGATTATAGTGCAGCACTCATCACCATTGCCGCATTGATCGCTTTATTCAAATTTCAAATCAACGTCCTGTACGTGATTTTTGTCTCAGCGCTTTGTGGTTTAGCCGTATATTTACTTATCTAAAAAAATCAAACCACACTAGAATTGAGTCAGCTCTAGTGTGGTTTATAGATTAGATGTGATGAATCTCAATGGAGGCATGTACAATTTCTTCGTGAATCGATAATTCAGCTTTGATTTGATCAGGGTTTAAATCAGCACTTGTTGTCTCTAAACCGAGAATACAAGAAAATTTACCCTTGCCCACTTTCCACACATGCAGATCAGTAATTTCAACATCCTTAAACGTTGCAATCAGCTCTCGAATTTCTGTAACCACAGGATGCTCCATTTCAGCATCTAATAGTGTTTTGCCAGTTTCCTGAATCAATCCCCAAGACCACTTTGCGACCAATAATGCTCCAACAAGTCCTAATAGTGCATCTAAAAAATCCCAACCAAAATATTTAGCTGCAAATAAAGCAATAATCGCAAAAACTGAAGTTACGGCATCAGCAACTACATGTAAAAAAGCCGCTTTTTGATTTAAATCATGATGATCATGTGAATGGTGATGGTGTGAATGTCCATGATGATGATCATGATGGTGGTGATCATGTCCACCTTCATGTAGTAACCAAGCACAAACTAAATTAATCACCAACCCAACGATCGCAATCGGAATTGCTTCATTAAAATGAATCGTAACAGGATTAAATAAGCGCTCAAGTGATTGAATACCCATCATTAAAGCAACAACCATCAATAAGATTGCACTGCTATAACCAGCTAAGACTTCAATTTTCCAAGTACCAAAACTAAATCGTGGATCATGCGCATAATGACGTGCCATTCGGTAAGCAAAATAAGCTAAACCTAAAGCCAACATATGAGAGCTCATATGCCAACCATCAGCCAATAACGCCATTGAATTAAAAATCCAACCGCCCGCGATTTCTAAAACCATCATGATTGCAGTCAAAATTGTTGCAATTAAAATACGCTTTTGCGCTAGAGGATTGCCTTGATCAAACTGATGTGAATGACGTCTTTCTAGGTTACTATGCTGCATTTGTTTTAGCTTTAAAATATACTCCCCTATAGTATATATTTTTTTGGAAAAAAAGTATGTCTCATCTCCATCATGACAAGAAAATTTTAAATCGGGTTAAACGAATCCAAGGGCAAGTTACGGCTGTTGAAAAATCCATACTCAACCCAGAAAGCTCATGTATTGAAGTTTTACAACAAGTTGCCGCAGTCAAAGGTGCGGTAAATGGTTTAATGAATCAGCTCATAGAGCAACATTTAAAACAACATGTGCTGAAAGATGCTGATCATGTAAATGATGAAGAAATGCAGAAGTTTTTAGCTTTGTTACAACGCTACTTATAAATACCAGATGTCTTCGGTCAGTTGCTCGAGTTCGGATTTATCATGACTGACATAAAGCATTGGAATCTTTAATTCATTTTTAACCATTTGAAAAAAAGGAATAATTTCAGCTTTATGATCAGCATCAAGCGCAGACAACGGTTCATCCATTAGCAATAAATGAGGTGAATATAACAACGCACGTCCTAATGCAACACGTTGTTTTTCTCCACCAGAAAGCTTGATCGGCATACGCTCAGTCAAATGTCCTAATTTAAGCAATTCCACCATATAGTCGAGTTCAAACTGACGCTGCTCTGGTCGAATATGCTTAAAACCAAACAACAGATTTTGCATTACATTCTTATGAGGAAATAACTGTGCATCTTGAAAAACTAAACCAACGCGGCGCTGTTGCGTGCTCAGGTTTATTTTATGTTGATGATCAAACCACGTCTGATCCTCAACTTTAATCCATCCTGATTGAGGCGTAATCAAACCTGCGATGCTATGAAGAATTGTTGTCTTACCCGAACCAGATGCACCAAATAGACCAACCACAGCATGTGCAGAGCTAAAAGCTTGATCAAGGTGAAACTGCCCTTGCTGGATTGAGATATGACAATCAATCATGATGAAAAACCACGTTTATTTCTTTGATAACGGTTGAACCATTGAGCAAACCACAATGCAAAAAATGCAACCGACAATGAAATCATAATCAATCGCCAAACAGCCGTCTCAGTATCTGGTTGTTGCATCAAACTATACATCGCCAAAGGTAAAGTTCGTGTTTCACCTGCAACATTACCTACAAAACTGATGGTCGCGCCAAACTCACCTAAGCTACGACAAAAGCAAAGAATTCCACCCACTAAAATTCCACTACTGGCTAAAGGCAATGTCACTTGCATGAAAGCACCAAGCGAAGAAGCACCCAAAGTTTTGGCAGCCATTTCTAAACGTTGATCAACCAGCTCTATTGCTAAGCGTACCGATTGGACCAGAAGTGGAAAACCCATAACAGCGGAAGCCAACACAGCTCCTTTCCAATTAAATGCAAACTCCAATCCATAAGGTGCGAGATATTGCCCAATTAATCCACGATTTCCAAAAACTTGTAGTAATAAATAACCTGGCACCACTGGAGGTAAAACTAAAGGAAGAAAAATGAATGTTTCGAATAGAGATTTACCAAAAAACTCTTTTCTTGCTAAAACCCAAGCGATGAATATGGCTGGAACAAGACTAAAGATGAGACAACTTGCAGCCACTTTACAAGACAGCTTCAGTACTTCTAACTCATCTGGGCTTAATATCATGACTGAATCACTTTAATACACTAAACCCATACTTTTGAAATATAGTTTTAGCCTGCTGACTTTGTAAAAATTGATAGAAATTTACAGAATCCACATTCTTTTTAACTAGACCAATCGGGTAAATAATTGGAGGATGGCTGTTTTCTGGGAAAATACCAGCAATCACAACATCTTTACTGATTGCTGCATCTGTTGCATAGACAATTCCAGCTTGGCATTCTCCCCTAGCAACAAAGTTCAGAGCTACCCGAACATCTTCAGTTTCAACAAGTCGAGGTTTTATGGTTTCCCACCATCCGAGTGAGTTTAAAGCTTGCTTGGCGTATTTTCCGACTGGAACACTATTAGTATCCCCTGTACAGACCTTACCTTGTAGTACCTTACTTGGATCGAATCCTTTAACCATTTTAAGTGTTAGAGGATGATCTTTAGGGGTTATCAGCACAAGTCGGTTCCCTAATAAATTAATACGATCTTTGGCGTTAATGATTTGTTTATTCTGTAAATAATCCATCCACTGTATGTCTGCTGACATAAATACATCGGCTGGCGCACCTGCCTCAATTTGCTTCGCTAATGTTGAAGACCCAGCATAGGAGGTTTTCACTTGCGTCTTATAATTTTTTTCATACAACACATCTAATTCATTTACTGCATTGGTTAAGCTGGCAGCAGCGTAAATGGTTACTGAATCAGCTGCATAGATTTGAGAGCTTATTAATAAACTTCCAAAAATCATCCCTATCGTATGTTTCTTATGTCTTTTGATCAGCATTTACTATCCTCATATTCCGATATATTTCTAAAAACATATCGCTTGATAAAGATACACTAAAAATGACATTTAGCTAATCATTCTTTCAAATTTAAGGGAAACGTACCGGCTAGAATACTTAGTTAGCAAAGTATTTTAAGCTCTAATATCTCTTAAAATAGATTTATCCCTTTACCACCAAACTCTGCTTAGGCAACAACTTACAACCACATGACAAAGCATCATTTACTCTTGCCACAGCTTTACCCATCACTTGAACTGTGGGATCACCCGCAACAATTGTGGCAACTGTTTGATGTTTTGGACAAGTTGCTTTATCGCCAACACAAGCAACAGGAATGCCTTCAACTAAAAAACTACTATTTCCAGTAATTACTTGCCCACCACCTGTCGTTGGACAGCCAATAACAATATAAGGTGTTGCCATGCGGATATCTCTCTTATACTTTTCAATAAATTAAAGTACTTCAAACTCGATTCGACGATTTTTTCTACGTCCATCAGCAGTTGCATTGTCAGCGACTGGCTGGCTAGAGCCTTTACCCTCTGTACTCAAACGATCAATCGCAATATTTTTACTTACTAAATAGCTTTGTACAGCTACAGCACGTTCTTGGCTCAAAATTGTATTTTTAGCTGCATCACCAGAACTATCAGTATGACCAATAATTTTGACTTTCTTAGTACCTACTTTATTTAACGCGACAGCCATTTCATCAAGAATACTTTTACCTGCCGCAGTTAATATTGCACTTCCTGATTCAAATTCGATGATGCGATTTTTAAGCGCATCATCAATAATTTTTTGTTCGGCTTGATTTACTGTAAGTTGTGCACTAAAACGATAAGGCTGTTGAACCAATGATTCAAATTTCGATGTTGTTGGTGTTATCTCATTCGGGTCAGTCATTTTTCCTGTCAATTCGATCTGAGTGCCACGAACATTCAATTGACCCTGCTTCACTTTTTTTAAATCAGAAGTAATGACTTGAGTGACAGAATCACTCCAATCATTAGGCGCAGAAACAGACCGTACTTGTATTTTATCCACGACTTGGTCTGTACCATAAACCGACTGCATTTTAGCTAAGATCGCCTGTTTGCTTGCATCATTCGGTACAACACCCTCTACAACAATTGGAGCAGCGTTGATCACGGCACTGTAACTTACAACAGTTAGCCCTAAACATAACGTTGCCAAAATCACTTTCGAATTATTTTTCATCGTTACTCATCTAAAAAAGTTTGTCTGAAAAGTTTTAAACCTTGATTTAGGCTCAACTGACGCTGACAAAGAGATTGCTCTAATGTCGCAAGACCTGCATTCTGTTCAAGATAAGCATCGATCCATTGTGCTTGAATCAAAGAAACCCAATGCTCACTCTGCATGTTTTGAGTGAAAATATCACTCAGTGCCATGATGTCTGCACCTTGAAAGCCAATAAACAGGAGTGGTTCATCGCGATGTAAAATCCCTATTAACACCTCGGTATTACTACTTCCTAAGAATCGACCAATCATTCCTACCCAAAAAGCAGCGATTTCATAACAATACATATGGTTATTAATTGGAAGAATCAGCACTTTATTTAAACGGTTTGTACCATTCTTTAAAATTGGCTGTAGCAAAAGCCCAAGACCAATCATACTTTGAGCCAATTCATACACATTAATCTTCATCAATTGAGCAAATGAATGCATCGTATGATTTTCATAAAAGCTATTACATTCAGTGGATGTAAATACTTGAATAACATTCGGTAAATTATTCAACTTTTCAATCATGATATTGGTATCAGCAATACTACGAAGCACTCTATTTCTTTGGAATAAATCCACCAAAACAGCTTTATAAATGTACGGCGCTTGCAAAAGGTTCTGGTATGGTTGTTCAACCTCGAGTAGCTGACTTACCACCATTGGAAAAGCACGTCCAGAACTGTCTTGACTGGCAATCAAATTTGCAGCCAAAAACATTGGCTCGGCTGGATTTGCAATAAAGAAGTCTAGTGCAGGTAAGGAAGCGTAGCGTTGTTTAAACTCAGGAGTACGCATTGCCAGCTCTAGTGCTTCAGTAATCCACTGATCAAGCACTTGGATCAAAGCATATTGACCTTTAGACTTAATGAAATCCCCTCTTGCAGGCGTCTTTCCATAATACAATGGGGTGCTTTTTAATTGCTGCATATCAGCACCTCTTGCTTAATGATGATCATCCCTATCATTGCTGTACTGCTCCTGATTGTGGTGATAAAACTGGCGGTACTTTCACACCCTCTCCAGCTGGGGTTGCTTGCGCTGCAACAACACGAACAGCTTTGTCTGTTACCACTTTATCGACCAATTTCAATCCAGCATATCCACGACTAGAGCCAATATTTCCTGAGCTATTTCCACTGATCAATCTGAACTTTACTTTAATTGAAAGAGATGGATCAGCCTTGCTCGTCCACGTCATTTCAAAGCTGCCATTTTGTTCTTTGCGTTGTGCCGCATCAATCAAACGGTTAATCCCATATTCGCCGGGCTCTTCAAAAATCGTATGCGTCTTCCCTTCCAAATCAACAGCCGTGATGCGCGCACCAGGAATCGCTCCCTTATTTGGCCAAACGAAGTTCACCCACTGCTGAATACCATTTTCAAAGACCATCCGCTGACCATCGATATCAATCGTGTAAGACAAATACTGTGGATTTTGTAATGGATAAAATTGGAAATTAGACTGATTTGAAGCAGGCGCAGCAGCAGGCTGATCTAAACTGCCTGTCGCCATCCCATTGATTGGTGCAACATATTGTTGGAAAGCCATAACAAATTGTGGATTTAAACTAATGCCTAAATCTTTCCACGTTTTTGAAGTAAGAACGTATCCTCGGCGTATGACAAATGGATCTAAGGCTTCTTTAACAAATCTTGAAATGCTTCCAGTCTCACCAAAAATTTGAGCTATTTCATTACTTGTTGCTTGTAAAGTAACACCTGAGTTAAAGGGATATTTTTGACTTAAATTCGCTTGGAATGGTTGATAAGCTTGAATACCCCATAGTTTATTTAATTCATCCTGAGTCGGAACAATCAAACTTGCAAATGATTGCGTTAATGGTCCCATCAATAGCTTTTGTAATAATTGCTGATCGGTGTCTTTCAAACCGACCATCATTTTTTCATCAACATATTTCTGAGTTACATTAAAGACTGAGTTTTGATCATTAATGGTTTGTTTTACCAATGTCATCGCGCTCGGCCCAATTTCACCAGCAGTTTTTAAATCATTAAACTTACTACGCACTTGAGCAAGATTGTTCATGTACTCATCAAACAACGATTTATCTTGCAAATCATCCCGCTTACGAACGAGCTGATAAAACATTTGATATTCTTGAGAGATCGCACCTTGCGCTTTATTCACTGCCTGTGCAGCAGCTTTATCATCTGTATTATTTAAAACTTTTCGTTTAAACCATGCCACAAAACCTTTTTCAGGCACAGCAAGTTCAGCTTGTACAATCGGATTATCCCAGTTCGTCTCTATTGCAATCCGTTGTAATAATGCTCGAATTGGCGAGTTTTCAGGTTCACCCAAAACATCAATCGTTTTTACTTGCTGGCTGAATTGATCGGCTTTTGCGTAATAAATACCGTTCAGAAACTTCTTCCACTCAGCTACATATTCTTGCTTATATAATGCAACCAATTGCTTACGAATCTGTTCAGGACTACCAGAGAAAGTCAAATCATCAGATTGATTGCTGTTCAGCACCCAATCCTTACTATCGGTTGGTTTATTTGCGGCATCATCAATCGCTTGTTCTACATATTCATCCCATGCTTTATGAGTAAATACACCTGGTAATGCATAACTTCCCAAAACAATATTACGGTTTTGTTCGCCTACGATTTGACCAACTGTGACTGCTGGGAAGCGTACTGCAGCACGCATTTTGATTTCGTTATAAACACGATCTCGCGCAGGCATACCACGTATGACAGACAATAAAACTTGGCGTGTTTGGTCCACCACTTGTGCATCTGTTTCTAACGTAGGGAAACCTTCTTGATTCGCTAAAGACATCGCATAAGATAAAATTTTCTCAGCATCTTGAATCATCTCACCACGCGGCATATCACCACGATTTGCATCTAACCAAGAGCGCCAAAATCTAGACACCTGATCACTCAAATGACTACTATCCATATATTCAGGATTGCTCAACATAAGATATGCTTTCAAGGCGTTATAGGCATCTTGAGGATTGGTATCTGATGGTTCTAAATATTGTTGGGTCTTGGCAACTTGTTTAATTTCAACATTTGCATGATTGGCTTTGAGCGTTGCCTCATTATTTTTCACACGCTGTAAATACTGTGCAATATTTTGCTGTGTCGGTGTTAAAACAATCTGCTGAATCCCTTTCAGATACTCAGCTTTTAGACTTTCGCGTAACTGATTGCCTTGATATAAACCAAAACTAAATTTTAAAGGGCGATTTGCATCAAATTCATCTAGCTGCTGTAAACGCTCTTGCAAGATCAATAAAGATTCAAGTTGGGTTGATAATTGTTGTCCAGATGCTTTTTCTAAATGTACAACTTTATCTAAATCCGCCTGTACATCTGCAATCAATTGCTGGTTATTTCGATATGACCATACCCATACGCCCAGAACCAAAGACACACCCACCAAAGCAGCAATAAAAGCAATATAACGCTGACGTTTTTTAGCAGGATTAATATGTTGTTTAACGAGATCCTTATCTCGTAAGATCACATTCGAGAAAAGACCTTGTAAGAAGTAACCATGATTAGGTGTAAGCGAAGAGTTTATTCCATCTTGATCTTGATTTGAGATTTGCTGTAATTGGAATTCTTGGGCAATATTTTCAGTCATTGGACTTCCAATAGCACCTTCCTGTAAAGCACTGGTGAAATAAAAACCACGGAATACAGGCTGGAATTGATAAGGATTTTCTTCGAATAATGTTCCAATAAAACTCTTCAATGCTGGTTTTAGTGTTTTAAACTCTAGTGGAAATGTCATCACGCTTGGTGAAATATTTTGTGAATGACGACGACTCAAATGCGTTGTACTAACACTTTTTAGTCCATCGTAAAGAATGCTGTAGTGCTTATCGAATAGTTCAACAGCATTATGAGATGAACTTTGCTCATAAGGTAAAGTAGCACCCCAAGCTTGATTGTATTCTTGAGATTCATAGCAATCAAAGAACTCAGTAAACCCAGCAATTAAGTCCATTTTCGAAAAAACCAAATAGACAGGAACCACGACTTCTAATTTTTCAGTCAAATCTTGAATTCGAGCGCGTAAGTTTTTAGCTAGTTTTAATGAACTTTCAGGGCTTTGACTAACCAACTCAGCAATACTAACAATCACAATAAGGCCATTTACGGGTGATTTTGAACGGTTTTTCTTCAAAATATTTAAAAAGCCTAACCATTCAGAATGGTCTTCAGAATAAACGGAATAACGCCCTGCTGTATCCAATAGAATACCTTCTGTTGAAAAGAACCAATCGCAGTTACGCGTTCCACTCAGCCCTGCTGAAACCATTTTTTGATGTGTTTCTTCAAATGGAAACTTCAATCCAGAATTATAAATTGCAGAACTTTTCCCAGCAGCAGGATTACCAATCACCATGTACCAAGGCAATTCGTATAAAGCAGCATTGCCCTTTTTGTCCCCCAATTTAGATTTACGAATCAATTGAATTGATTCTTTCACCTGCTGATTGATCAGTTGCAACTCGGCTTTATCTTTTTGTTGAGCATTTTCTGAGTTGCCTTCTTGCTCTATCGCATTAGCAAGCTCTTCGCCTTGTGCAGCATGGCGTTTTCTTTGTATTAACGAATAAATCCCATAAACAATTAGCCCCAAAGCATAAGTCGCAGCCAACGCCCAAAAGATATGGCGAGGAATAGAAGAATATGAGGAAATAAGCGCCACAAATAATGATAGGGCAATGATTGCCTTAGGATTTGTGATGTACTGCCATAGATAACCTAAAATGATGTACATTGAGTTCTCGAATTCTTAATAAAATTAATCAATCAGCAATTGCAGCACTTTCCTGATCTGCTGAGACCTCAGGGAAAGTTTGAAAAAATGCTTTTAAATCTTGACTATAAACAAACGCAACGTATTGATCCGAAAGCTGAGCAGCAAGCATCACTGCAAAAACTTTTGCGACATTTAACGTATTTCCAACTGCAGGTTTACAGTACAAATAATGATGTTGCTCAACTGAACTTTGTCCAAAAAACTGCTCAAGTTTCTTTACAACTTTGATGTCTGATCCATCTTCAGCAACAAATACAAATGGAGCTTCATCTTGATATTGCGGTAAATCATGGATATCTAACTCTTTAAATATTTGATTTAAATTATTATGATGAGCAACCAACTTTAAGGTTTTTACAGGCTGGGACTGCTCGATTTCTAGACTTGGATGCGCCACAAAACAACTACTGATAAATTCAGCTGGAATATACATTTTCGCACTCCAGCTCTTTTCATCGATAACATCCTGATCAATTTCAGAATCGACAGCAATCAACCATGAAATCTCATGAGGTTGTTTTTGAATACGATCAAATAATTCAAGTAAATATTGATCAGAGGATTCAGAACTCACAAAGTGATATTCGATATGCAATTTTTGAGGAATGATTTCTAAATCATAAAAAATGGTTTGGATATATTCATTACAATCATGTTCATTCCACGTATGTAGGAGGTCTTCAGACAGTAGGATATGTAAATTGAGTTTGTCTATACGATAAACTTGTTGAACCAGCTGAGGTTCTAGATCTTCTTCACTATCATGCGTTGGATCAGTCCAAGCAGGATGCATACGGTATTCATACAGATTTTGGCTTTCATAGAATAAACTTGAAGCTTTTAAATGCTGAGAAACCCGCATGAGGAATTCAGTATTTTGTTCAATTTGATGCTGAAGCAATGCGGTAATACGTTGCTGACGAATTGATAGAAAAGCTTGCTCAGATTCTTCATCATGTTCGAGTTGTTGATCTAAATCAGCAACTCGATAAGATAAAATCGGTAGTCCTTGAAAATTCAAAAGCGCTGTATCAAGTTGCGCGCTAGTAAATTGTTTGATTCCCTCAACAATTGCATCATTTTCACCAAAAGAGTGATAAGCACTCGCAGCAAATACATTCAATGCTATCCATTGGCTAGATTGATTAACTTGCTCTGCATCAACCTTCTGATCACTCCTCTCATCTTGCTGACTCGATGCCTGCTGCTTTTTCTTCTTGCGATGTTGATAAACGCTATAAACGAACCACGGTGAAAGTAAAACAACTGTGATAACAATAGGTAGAAAAATAAAATAATTAATTAAATCAGTAGATTCAGGTTGATACTGTGTATCACGCCAGTAAAAAATCACAATCAAAGCAACCAATACAAAGCAGCTCATCAAAGTTGCAAGGATTTTCTTAATCATTATGCCGCTCCCAAAAGTGCATAACGAGTTTCCTTGTTATGATGCAATTGTTCTGATGGCATTAGAAATGTACCCTGCCCCAACCCCAACTCATGACTAGAATCAAGACACAGAGGAATGACGTTATCTTTATCTAAAATCAACCGAACATCGATAAATAAAGTTGGGCTGCACCAAGTTTGGATGAGATCTTTTAATTTTTTACTTAATGGTTGATTTGGTAAAAAAGCTAAATATTTTTCGCGTGATAGTGGACCAATTTGGATTTCAATCTTGCCATCTATCTGCTCAACCGTGTCACCACAAAACGTGTTCACACCAAGTAAACTTGGGTTTGTGCCCCCTAGCGTTGTTTTTTGATCTTCGCCTAACTTAAATTTTTCTTTTATAAATTCATCAACATTGACTTGTTCGTTAAACACACAGGATAAAACGGTTTTCAAAGCGTGAGCCGTGTTGTTTTGCCCTTGCATCAAACCAGAAAATTCAGCGAAATATTCATCTAAATCATGTTGTTGATGCTGAGCACGAACATAGCCATTCAAAGCATGCAAGATATCAAGATAATGATTTTCTTGTTCTACTTCATAACGGATAGGTAAATTATAAGTAAGACTAGCAGCTACGTATTTAGCGGTGAGATTATGGTTAAATAAACCAAGAAATTCTTTAATCTCAAGTCGTTGTTGTCTTGAACTTTGCTTTATCTTATTGGTATATGTATATGGCAAAGCTCCTTGTGTTCCTGTTAAACCGACAATCAAATTAGTCAAATGAATACGATCATCTTGATAACTTAATTCTTCAATTTCTGTCGCAGGAAAACTTAAGCTAAAAGAAGTGTCGAACTTAAAATCAGCCGACCAATTTTTTACGCTACTGCTATTGGGGACATGACGCAATAATCGTGTTGACTGAATAAACTCAAATGTACTCGATCGATTAAAAACCTGATCAACTATAGAAGCGTCTTGCCACCAACGTTCTGAACGCATTGGTACATCTCCTGCTGATGAATACTGTCTTTAACCACGACATCGACGAAACTATTGATTTGGACTTTTAGATTAAAAATATGACTTAATAATTGAATGAAAATATATAAGCTATGTCCTCTAAATACACTGCTATTCACACTTAATTCAGCTTGAACACCTCGAATAAACATTGGAAAAGGCTTTGCATGAACGAGCTTATTCGTTGTCGAGAAACTTAGACTTTTAAGCGCATCAATTAACAAAATATTTTCTTTGGAATGTGGCAAGTTATACAAAGCAAGCAACTCTTTAACATGACTCAAAGCATCCCCTTTCATCAAAGCCAAAGTATTCAAAGACAAATGTGAAATGATGCGCCACTGTTCATTTTTATTTTGATCAAAATAAAATGGCGATGTCGGGCGCTTTAAAATCAGAGCACGTCTTGCCAGACTACTATCATTCAGATTTAGAATATTATTGCTTTGACTCAAAGCTTCATGTGGTAAATCACCATTCGAGCAAAGTAATTTCGTACTAATAAAATCTGATTTTATTTCATAGGGTTTTAGGTCTTTTGAAATGATTGAATATCCCATTTGCTTATGTTTGTTTTGGGAGGATAAGTAATTCAATGAATAGAAAAATTGTACTTTGTCATTGTGATAATGACTCATTGCAAAAAAAGGTAATACAGGAAGATGAGTCTGCTCCTGATTTGTCTTTTCTCGTACCATATTCATTTCAACAACTGAGTAAACATGGTAAAGATCAGGATGATGAGCATCTGTAATCAGTGGATATTGCAATTGTGTATAAGAAATTTTTTGTGGTTCAGCCTGCTTTTCAAATAAATTAATCGCAGGTGTAGTAAATAATTTGAAGTTTGCGACATTCAATTCGGAGTAATTACGAACAACGGCTTGATCATTTAAATTGAGCTTAAGATGAATCAAGATTTCAAAATGATTGCTATTCCCTACCAGTGCCTTGAGTTGGCTTAGATCTAAGTTTAAATAATTAAACTTCTCTGGGAAGCAAAAATACTCCATCAATAAACGATAAGCATGGTGGGTATGCTGATCAACAGGCAACAAACTTTCTTGCTCAGTAAAGCCCATCACTTCAAAAGGATTATCAATTTGGACTAGCCGCTGCCCGACACGAACTGAAAAACCAGTCTCTTTGCGAAAAATACTATCTAAAACCTGCAATGGGAAATTAGAAATCGCATCTAAATAAATCGGTAACTTTTCGTCTAAAACCCAATTCTGCGCATCATTAAAGATTTCAAATTTTAAGCTAAGTGATGCATTTTGATTTAAATGCATATGGCTACTTGGAGACGTTAAAAACTCTAATCCTGAAAGTGTAATCGGCAATAATCGAACAGCATTCGTACTATTAAATTCACACTGAACTCCTTTAAAACTTCGAGATTTCAATGCAGTTTTTTGAGGAATGATATGTGCTGTTGTAAGTTGCTTAATTTTATTTATATCTTCAAAACTAACGACCGTACATGCGGGGAAATGGCGTAAATATTGAGGAAACATAACCTCAAATAAAGAATGGGTAAAAACGTCATAACTATCCGCTAATTTTTTATCAATACGTGCGGCAATAAGTGAAAAAGCTTGAATAAGCCGCTCAATATGTGGGTCGTCAATTTGTTCTTGGTTTAATGACAGACGTTGCGCAATTTTGGGATATTTCTGCGCAAACTCTCTAGATTGCTGACCAAATTCTTGTAATTGTTTTTCATAATACGGTAAAAGTTGTTCTATCACGGTACGCTCACACTAAGTTCTAGCAGAAATAACATACTGCTGTGTTGTCGGTTTCAGTAAAGCGTCGAAAAAAACAGGTTCGTATAATGGATGAATGTTTAAGTAAGCTTGAATACTTAAACATAGTGATCCCATATTATGACCATCTAATAACATCTCAACTTTGATCTGACGTAACCGTGGTTCGTGCGCAGCAATAGACTGTTCGATAGACTGACAAATTTTATCTCGATCCAAAGGATTTGCTGTTGAAAGGCCTACGAAATCAATAATTCCAAACTGCAAAATAGATTGTTTTGCCAATGGATAGTCATCCATGTCTTCATCAAACTGTGCAATACGACTATTAAGTAAATCCTCTAAATCACGAGCAACAGATTCTCGTAATTGCTGAATAGATAAACCTCTTAAATAATCTTCATGCTCAGGAACTAAACGATCAAATAACGTTGATCGAAATCCATAAGGATATAAATGATCTAGATTCATGTCACAAAACAAAATATGGGAGAAATAGAGGCTAATGAATAATTAACCTCTATTAGAAAATCACTATAACTATTACGCAGCGTATGAAGCTGTGTTATTAGAAAGTGACCATTTCTTAGTAACAGCACCTTTCGCAGTACCGTTAATATCTTGTTGATTATATGTCCACTCAACAGCAGCATATTTCAAACCAAATGCTTCTGTTGGTACACCTTCTTCATTTACAGTTGGCGTTACGCTTGATACAAGCACATGCTTCAATTTGATTTGTAAGTACTTGATGCGCTTATCACCATTTGCACGGTAAAAATCGATTTGTACTTCATCAAATGTATAACCAGCAGAACATGCTTCCCAAAGTTTAGGACTTGTAGCATCTAAATCTTTAACGAAGATCATGTCTGAGTGTTCAACACGTTCAGCAGTATGGCCACCAACACTACTCGAAGTAGCAGATTTTGGTTGGCGGATGTTGTGCGACCAAGAGTTAACTTCTAGCCAACCTTTGTGCTCAGAGTCACGAGACTCACCATCCACTTTATATTTGCCGCGAAACTCAACGTATATATCTTTCATTTAAAAATTACCTCTATTTATTTAAAGTTATTATCTAGCTGATCTCATTTTTAATTTGAGGACTGCGGTAGTTCAGTCACGAGTCGCAAAGAAACGGACAACTCATCCAGCTGGAAATGCGGTCTTAAAAAGACCACTGATTTGTAGTGACCTGGTTGAGCAGGATCTTCTACAACTTTTACTGATGCTTCACGAAGTGGATATTGCGCCTTCGCTTCTTGAGAAGCACCATCATCAAGCAATACATATTGAGAAAGCCATTCATTCAAAAAGGCTTCAACATTTCCTGCTGATGCAAAACTTCCTACTTTGTCACGCATCATTGCTTTTAAGTAATGAGCAATCCTTGACACTGCCATGATGTATTGAATTTGACTTGAAAGTGCTGAGTTCGCATTTGCGGTATCGTTGTCATATTTCTTGGGTTTTTGCGTAGATTGCGCACCGAAGAAAGCGGCATAGTCAGTATTTTTACAATGCACCAATGGAATAAAACCAAGATCACTGAGCTCTTTTTCACGACGGTCAGTAATTGCAATTTCAGTTGGGCACTTAAATACCACTTCACCATCTGAAGTTTTGAATGTGTGAACAGGAAGCCCTTCAACTAAACCACCACCTTCAACACCACGAATCGCAGCACACCAACCATGCGAATCAAATGCATTGGTTAAACGTGTACCAAATGCATAAGCAGCATTCATCCAAAGATAATCATGATGATTTTCACCAGAAACATCTTCAGCAAAGTTGAAGCCTTCTGTCGCAGTTCCTTCTTTTGGATGGTACGGCAAACGACCTAAAACATGTGGCATAGTCAAAGCAACATAGCGAGAGTCTTCACTGTCACGGAAAGATCGCCATTGAACATATTCAGCAGTTTCAAAAATTTTAGATACGTCACGAGGGCGGTCAATATCAGTAAATGACTCAAGACCTAAAATACTTGGGCTGGCTGCTGAAATAAATGGCGCGTGAGCTGCTGCGGCAACATGCGATACTTGTTCTAATAAATACATGTCAGATGGCGTACGATCAAATTCGAAATCACCAATCAATGCAGAGTATGGCGCACCACCAAATGAACCATATTCTTCTTCATAAATCTTTTTGAACAATGTGCTTTGATCAAAATCCGTTGCACCTTGAAAGTCCTTAACCAATTCTTTTTTCGTCGTATTTAACATACGAATTTTGATCATTGGATTAGATGGTGTTTCTTGGCAGAAATAATAAAGACCACGCCAAGTAGACTCAATTTTTTGAAATTGTTCGTGATGCATAATTTGACTTAATTGATTTGAAATCAATGCATCAATTTCAGCAATACGTTTATCAATAGACAAAGTCATATTTTCAGAAACAGTGATTGTTCCTGCCATCACTTCTTTAGCTAACTCACCAATTAAACTTTTAGCGCGAACATGCTCATCATCATTACGTGCGATGCGACTTTGCTCAACGATTGAATCTAATAAATTATTAGAATCTGCTGCTACTGCTGTTGCAGCTAAGGCTTGTGCATTACTCATTTTCAGCCTCCGCACTTAATTGACGTACTTGATCTGTATTTTGTAAGACCTCATCCAACAAATCTTCTAGACGCTCACTGTTAGAGATTTTGTTACGAAGATCTGTTAAACGTTCACGTGCAGCAACTAATTTGCGTAATGGATCAACCTGCTGAACAACTTGCTCAGGTCTAAAATCTTCCATTGAGTTGAATGTCAAATCCACTGACATGCGACCACCGTCCTCAGTCAAAGTATTTTCGACTTGAAAAGCAGCTCTAGGCGCTAAAGATTCCATAACTTCATCAATATTATCTAAATCAACATTGATGAATTTTTTATCTTTTAATTTGGTTTTTTCTAATTCAGAAGCCGCAGAGAAATCACCCATTACACCAACAACAAAAGGTAATTCTTTTGACTCTTTTCCATCCCCAACTTCAACATCATATGTTAGCTGGACGCGTGGTGGTCGAATGCGTTGCAGTTTCTTCTGTACACTTTCTCTTTTCGCCATAACTCTATACCTCTGATTGTTATTTCAACGAATCGAATGGATTCGAACCTGTCTTTTGAACAGTATTTGGTTGTTTAGAAACAGTTGGGGTCACTGTTGTTTGACGTTTCGTAGTCGTGTTGACCTGATTTACTGTTTTTCGGGTTGATTGTGTAGTCCGAGTTTTCTGCCTATTGGAGGTACGGCGAGAATTCGTAGTTTGCTGAATTTCTTTTTGAAGCGACTCATCCGTAATTGCTTTACTTGTCGATGTATCTGGTGCCGGAATTGCACTGCGAATATTGTCACTCAATTGCTTTGCAGGCGGATAAGTTGAGTCATTACTGAGATAACGCATTTCTTCAGAACGCATATGCTTTAAAGCATTATTTGCAATTTCTACACTTGCAAGAAAAGTTACATCTGTGAGTGTCGCGCCTCGCACGTTTTGTTGTTGCAATTGATTTGCTAACTGCAATGCATTCATGGGTTGCTTTAACTGATACATACGCATGGCCGCTTGAGCTAACAAATCATTAACTCGCGAAGCATTGTCTTTATCACACACCTGTTGGTAAATATTTAATAACTCTTGATCCGTCTGATTCGCAGCTAATGGGTTGTGTCTAATACACTTACTTTTTAATTTAATTGGCTTAATTTCTTGATCTCCAGCATAAACAGAGCTGTCTACCAGACAAATCGTTATACAAAGAGTTGATATTAAAATACCTTTTTTCAAAATATGCCTCATCATTATTTAGTTTATAATTGAAGAGTGGACAATTATTGTTAAAAAACCCTCTTACTCGTCAATTTTTATACACACAGAACATTTCGGCGAATTTAACAAAAAAATCACACAGAAAGTCAATACTAATTACGTTTATTAACATTATTATTTTTTTGATAGAATTTTTTTTAATAATTCTGATGCAATTTTTGTTTAAAAGTGACAATTTTTGTAGTAGAATAATCTGTATACCTTTACAAGGTTTAGATAAGTTTTTGATTTTATTCAAAAAATATACATTCAACATAACAAACATATCAAGTCAAAATTTATGAACTAGTGCTTGGTATTCGAAAAACTTGTGAGTCATAAATGAGTAACCTTAAGGTTTTAATTACAAAACTATCCCAACCTACTCGTTCAGCTTTAGAAAAATCTGCAAATTATTGTATTAACCAATTGAATTATGAAATAGAAATAGAACATTTATTTGTAGAATTATTAAATCAAAAAGACCCCAATGATTTACTTATTTTATTAAAGAAAAATAATATATCTTACGAAGCATTAATTAATGATTTAAAAGAAACTATTCTATCCTTACCTAAAGGCAATACTAGAACCCCTATTTTTGCAAAATCTATTGTTAAATTATTTGAACAAGCATGGTTATTAGCTTCTGCAGAACAAACACCTATCATTCGTAGCGGCCACTTGCTTGTTGCATTACTAACTGCACCTGATTTGCAACAAATTGCCGCGCGAGCTTCAAGTTTATTTGAGCTATTCCCAATAGATACAATGAAACACAAGTTCCTTGATATTTGTGAACAAAGTAGCGAACAAACCCAAATTGAAAATAGCCTTTCGATAGATGGGCAACAGAATAAATCTCAAAATGCTCCGATCCCTGTTAAGACGCCAGCCTTAGATCAGTACACAATCAATTTGACCGAAAAAGCGCAAAAGGGATTGATTGATCCAGTGATTGGTCGTGAATTCGAAATTCGTTTAATGCTGGATATTTTGATGCGTCGTCGTCAAAACAATCCAATTTTGACAGGTGAACCGGGCGTAGGAAAAACGGCTGTTGTTGAGGGCTTAGCTTTAAAAATTGCTCAAGGTCTGGTTCCAGAGGCACTCAAGAATGTACATATCCATGTTTTAGATATGGGATTATTACAAGCAGGTGCTAGCGTAAAGGGTGAGTTTGAAAACCGATTAAAACAAGTGATTCAAGAAGTTCAAGCATCAACACATCCTATTATTTTATTTATTGACGAAGCACACACGTTAATCGGTGCTGGTGGTCAAGCGGGACAAAATGATGCTGCGAATCTACTCAAGCCTGCTTTAGCACGTGGTGAGTTAAGAACGATTGCCGCAACAACATGGGCTGAATATAAACAATACTTCGAAAAAGATGCGGCACTTAGCCGTAGATTCCAAGTTGTCAAAGTTGAAGAACCCACAGAAGAAGTTGCTATTGATATGCTACGTGCCATGATCCCAGTCATGCAAAATCATTTCAATTTACATATTGATGATCAAGCAATAATTACTGCGGTTCAAGCCTCTCATCGTTACATTAGTGGTCGACAACTTCCTGACAAAGCGGTTAGCGTATTAGATACGGCAGCAGCCCGTGTTGCATTAACCCAGAATGCTCAGCCAGTTCTTCTGGATCAACTTAAAGCACAGCAACACAACTTAAACCTTGAGCAACAGATTTTAATTCAAGAACATCAGCATTTCCCTATTCATCATGAACGATTAGAGTCACTTAAACAGCAACTTGCGACTTTAGATCAAGATATTCAGGCAACAGAGGAAAAATGGCAGCAAGAATTAAAACTTGTACAAGAAATTAACCAACTAAATACTCAATCTGAGGATGAATCAGCACATTCTAAAATTGAGGCTTTAAGGACAGAATTAGAGCAACTGCAAGGCCAAGCACCATTGGTATTTGAACGTGTAAATGCACGTATTATTAATGAAATTATTTCTGACTGGACTGGTATACCTGTTGGAAATATGGTCAATGATGAAATTAAGCAGATTTTAACCCTTGAAGATAAATTAGCAGAACGAGTTATGGGGCAAGACTATGCCCTGTCACAACTCGTACAAGGAATCAAAACTTCTAAAGCAAAATTAGAAGATCCAAATAAACCACAAGGTGTTTTTTTGCTGGTTGGTCCAAGTGGTGTAGGTAAGACAGAAACTGCGCTCGCGCTTGCAAATGAACTGTATGGTGGTGAACAACATTTAATTACGATCAATATGTCTGAATATCAAGAAGCACATACAGTTTCATCTTTAAAAGGTGCGCCTCCAGGTTATGTCGGTTATGGACAAGGTGGTGTCTTAACTGAAGCTGTGCGCCGAAACCCATATAGCGTGGTTCTATTAGATGAAATAGAAAAAGCACATAGTGATGTTCAAGAACTTTTTTATCAGGTCTTTGATAAAGGTATGCTTGAAGATGGAGAAGGTCGTATTATTGATTTTAAAAATACCACGATCTTGTTGACCTCAAATACTGGTTCAAGCGCGATTATGCAAGCCTGTTTAAACCAGCCTGTTGAAGATTGGCCAAATGCTGAGGATCTGATTGAGCATCTAAAACCAAGTTTATATAAACAATTTAAACCTGCTTTTATTGGACGTATGCGAATTGTTCCATACTTTCCATTACATGATGACCTACTTGTTCGAATCATTAAACATAAACTTGGCAAAATTATTCAACGTATTGAAAACCAATATGCAACGGCAGTTGAATATTCTGATGACCTCGTCGAATTACTTTTAAGTCGTTGTACCGAAGTTGATAGCGGCGCACGTAATGTCGATAACATTTTGAATTCAAGTGTATTACCTTCTCTCGCGACTGAGATTTTAGTGGCATTAGCTGAACATAAACTCCCTAAACGCATCGTAATTGATATTAAAGATGATGATATTAGCTATCAATTAGATCCAGCAGAGAAAGTCACTAAAATGCGCACTAGTAAGAAAACTAAAGCTGACGTTTAGTAAGTTAAAGATTGAGTCAACATTGTTATGTACATGGATATATCATCTCTCCTCACCCCAATTTACGAGCAAGCGCCGTGTGGTGAGGATTTTTCTTTTTCCAATGAGTTTCATGCAATTAAAAAAGCAAAAACTCAAGATGACCTACTATTAGATCAAGGTGATTGGGTTACTGAACCTAAACAAGCGGATTGGGATTTTGTCGCATCTACTTCAGTCGATTTACTTCAATCCAAAAGTAAAGATATTCGCTTACTTACTTGGCTCTCTGAAGCTTGGGCCAATCTTTATGGTTTTGAAGGGATCTCAAAAAGTCTTGAATTAAGTCATCAACTCCTTGAGCAATATTGGTTAAGCATACATCCAGAAGTAGAAGATGATGACTTAGATCAACGCATAGGTTTATTACAAGGCTTAATTAATCAACTTCCTTTATTAATCAAGAAAGTCCCGTTAATCAATCAAGCTCCTTTCTATCATCTTTTAGATTATGACAACTTTCTCTATCACGAAAATATTCGTCGCAAACAGAGCGATGAATATGAGAGCTCGCAGAATTCAACTGAGTTAGAATTATTTGAACAAGCTGTATCGAATACCGATAAAAATTTTGTTATCAAGAATTACCAATATTTTAATGAAATACTCCAGCAATGGTCTGTTTTAAAACAAGTATTGGATGACTTATTAGGCTTAGACTCACCAAGTTTTGCTTCAATAGATTCAAATTTAGATAACATTCATATCAGTCTGAAAAAAATTTATAAAACAGATAACTTTGTGCAAACCTCTCAGCGACACACAACTGTGACTGAAACAATAATGGCACCGACAACAACTGAAATATTGACTCAACAAAGCATTCCTCAAAACCAAATGTCTTTTCAGCCCCAAGTTCAATCCCACATTGAGAATCGTGAACAAGCAATGAGAGTATTACAGGACATTGCAACTTACTTTGAGAAAAATGAACCTCATAGCCCTGTTAGCTATATGCTGCAAAAAACAATTAAATGGAGTCAGATGCCACTTCATGAATGGTTAACACATGTAATTAAGGACGAACATCCACTGCAAATGTTGCAAGACACATTAGGTGTTCAACCAAAGAATGAATATGAATAAAGATTGGTAAGTAAAGATGTTTAAAGCAGAAAAAGTATTGTGGGGTGAAGGATTATTTTTACGCCCTCAACATTTCCAGATCCAAGATACCTATCATGAGCAGCGTTTGAATCATACTGTTCGAGCAATGATTCCTCATGCTTATGGCGTACAGAAACTAAAATTTGATTCAATACAACTTTCTACACACGTACTTGCTTTAGAAGATGTCGAAATTATTTGGCAGGACGGTGAAATCTACCACGCCCCTGCCCAAGATCTGTTACCTGAACCACTTTTGCTAGATGATCTAAATCTCCAAGGTGAAATGATTGTTTATTTGGCTTTGCCAATGTTACAAGCAAATAAAAAGAATATTGCAGATGACACTCGAACCGTATCAAGCCGTTATCATAATTATTTAACGGAAACCCATGATTTATTTACAGACGCAAGTCCTGCAGAACTCAATTTATTACGCCGTAGAGCTGAATTCAAATTACTCGAACCACATATTCAACCCAGCCAAAATTTGGATGGTTTCTTATATTTAGCGATTGGCAAATTAAAACGTCAAAGTTCTGGCAGCTTTGAACTTGATCAAAAATTTATTCCACCCATTTTACATATTGCAGCTTCAGAGTCTTTAACTGGAAATCTGAAACGTACGCTAAATGTCATTAAGGCAAAAATTAAAACGATCCAAAGTAATAATCGTGAGAATGAACAAAAACTGATTGAGTTCCGTTCTGGTGATATTGTCTCTTTCTGGCTAATTAATGCATTAAATACCGCTTATGCAGGTTTAAATCATCTTCAACAATATCCATTGGTACATCCTGAACGTTTATTCGCTGAATTGTTGAGACTTGCAGGTTCACTGCTGACATTTTCCACTGCTTATGATGTTGATCATTTACCACATTACCAACATCAACAGCTGCAAGACAGCTTTCAAAAACTGGATATTATTTTAAGAGACTTGTTAGACACTATTATTTCAAGTCGTTATTTCAATATTGCATTAAAAGAAACTCGACCATCTTATTGGGTCGGTAGTCTTGAGTCAGACAAAATTACCCGAGATACACGGTTATATATTGCTGTTTCAAGCAGCATGATGCAAACCCATGAACTTATTCAAATCGTTCCTTTACGCTTTAAAGTTGGCAGTACCATTGACGTGGAGCAAAGGGTTATTGCTGCACTTCCAGCTGTACCAATTCATCACTTAATGCAAGTTCCTACCGCAATTCCTGTGCGTTCTGGAGTGAGCTATTTTGAAATTGAGCCACATCATGAACTGTATCAACGAATGCTTGAATCAGAAACGATTTGTGTCTATGTCCCTGCGGGCTTTCAAGACATTAGCATTGAACTGATTGCTGTAATGAATACCTAAGAGAATAGCAATGACACAACATCCTACAGGCATCCCGTCTTTATTTGAGGATGGTAAAATTGGTTCAGGACTTCCAAGTTCTGATCACACGCAAAATAAAATTCAAGCAACAAATTTAATTGATTTATTGCATGATGGCTTTTACCTCGTCTTCTTGCTCCGA
This sequence comes from Acinetobacter sp. NBRC 100985, assembly GCF_000241225.1. Lineage (NCBI taxonomy): Bacteria > Pseudomonadati > Pseudomonadota > Gammaproteobacteria > Moraxellales > Moraxellaceae > Acinetobacter > Acinetobacter sp. NBRC 100985. The sequence continues at coordinate 121,780 of NZ_BAEB01000023.1, forward strand.
AACAAATATATTCCTTCAAATCCAAATGATTTTCGTGAAAAGATTTTGGATTTACTCAATCGCTTCGAACAACAAGCGAAACGATTACAATTTCCTGCTGATGATATTCACGATGCAAAATATGCCTTTTGTGCTTTAATCGATGAAACTATCGCAACACAACAAGATGCTGCTTACTTTAATCTACAAAACACATGGTTAATAAGCCCATTACAGCTTAGTTTGTTTGGTTCTCAACTAGCAGGTTATCGTTTTTTCGAAATCCTCGAACAACTTCGTAGCCGTGGAAAAGAACGCTTAGCATCACTTGAAGTTTTTCACTACTGCTTACTTCTTGGTTTTCAAGGTAAGTATCGTTTGGAATCAGTGGAAAGTCTAAACCATCTAGTTGCTCGTGTCGGTGATGAAATTGATTATTTAAAAGGGAAAAAAGCCGCCTTTTCACCTTTTGCTGCGATCCCTGATCAAATTAAAAATATTATCCATCATGAGTTACCATTTTTGTGGATTTTGATCTTCTTATTAATATTCAGTGTACTGACATTTTCAGGACTGAGATTTATGTTGTCAAAACAAAATCAAAGTGCTTTATCGCCTTATCAGAATGTTATTTCAGCACCAGCTGAAGAAGCACATATCACCATCCATTTACCTTAGTTGATAGCGCATGATTCAGGAAAAACCAACTTCTTTACGCTTATTACAAACCAATAAGAAAAAAAGTCTATCTCCTATCATTTATGTTTTGATTGGATTTATTTCAGGTGTAGCTTTTACTTTATTGATTAGCTTTGTTTTCTTTATGTCGCAACAGAAAAGCAATACAGAAGTAAATAATGTCCAAACGGAGCAAGAACACCCAGTATTACCAGTTGAAACCAAAAATGAATCATCAAAAGAAATTGTTGTAACCCCAACTCACGATGATGCTATGGGAGCAGAAGAGGACAATAATCTCGTACAACCTGGCAGTAATGACTTAAATAAGTTCTTCCAGCATGCACCAGCAGTACCTACCGCCCCAACAGAACAAAGGAGCTCTCCATTTGCAAATGAACCAAATAAAAAAGTGGCACATCCACCTTTAGTTGTTAAATCAACTACGACAGCAAACAGAACAACCTCACCGCAAAATAACAATATTTCGAAATCTATCCAAACAAACGAACCTAAATCACAAGTTACCGAACCAGAAGTTGAAGCACCTCAAGCAACAGTTCAAATTAAAGTGACGCAAAAACCTTTTACAGTGAACGAACTCCATTAAACAATGATTTGGTTTATTGCAATCTGCTTCATAAGTGTCGTCATTACACTAACACTATTAATGTCACACGAATTGCGTTTTAAAGTTAAGCAAAGTTTGCTGTCTGTGATTCCTGATAGTAAGAAGCGATTAGCAAATGCAATGCAGTTTGCTGAAAATATGCATCAAGCAGCATCTCCTTCACGAATCCAGTCGGATTGGCATTTACAACAATGGTGGATCTTAATTGCAGGTTTCTTTTTATTTTCTAGTATTCTGATCTTTGCATTTACACGGCCGATTGATTCTACTCGAATCGAAGCAGAATATTTGAAGGAAACTGATCCGCAAATATATGCGTTACTCGATGGAGAAATACTCAGTCCTCCACCAGAAGTAGATGAAACACTAGTTCAAGATGCAATTGTTGAAGCAACTCGATTAGAGCAAGCATATCAGGCTCAACATAATATGAGCATTGATGCATCTCAAATCGAGATTCCAATAACACACTCACATGGCAGTTTAGACTCGCCTCTTGTTGATCGTAAATGGGATAAAATTAATCCTCGTTATAAACAACGTCTACTTATGGTCTTTAAAATCATGAAGGAACAACATGGGTATGACCTTGTGTTACTGGAAGGTTATCGCAGCCCAAGTCGACAAAACATGCTAGCAGGCAATCCAAATACAACACGTGCTAAAGGTTATCAAAGCTATCACCAGTTTGGGCTTGCTGCCGATGTCGCATTTAGACGCAATGGAAAAATTGTGATTACGGAACGAGATCCTTGGGCAATGCGCGGCTATCAACTTTATGGGGAAGTTGCAGAATCTGTAGGATTGACTTGGGGTGGCCGTTGGAAGTCAATCAAAGACTATGGTCACACTGAATATAGAATGCCTGGTTTAAGAAAAACCAAAGAAATGGCAGAGCAACTTATTGCCGAAGGGCAGTTAACGGCAAGTCAATCTTAGCTTGTGTTTTAAATAAAAAATTAAGGCTTGTACTTCATCAAGTATTTAAAATATATCTATCTAAACTTATTTATCTAAATAGATATATTACAAAGATAATTAGCTATCAATCTTATCAAACTGACGATCAACTAAACTCAATCGTCCACGTACAACATCTGACAACATACGCCAATCTGAAATAAAGCTATATAAAGGTTGCTTGAAACTTGCTGGCTTATTATGTTCAAAGAAGAAATGCCCCACCCATGCACAAGCATAACCAGATAGTAGACCATAAACCAAATATTTTGCCTTGCGTTGGCGGATTGCTTTACTCCAGAAATACAAACCGATCGAACTGCCTACCACATGCATACGGCGACTCGTAATATTTCGATGCTCAGTTAAATAAAAACGGTAAAACTCATTATAGTTTTTAATAGGCAAAGAGAATTCCACTGGCTGAGGTAAATTTGCTGGTGCATTCATTTTATGATCATCCTAATCTTATAAGGTTTAGCACACGTTAATGCATTTTTTGTTCAAAATAAAGTCATTGCATGCCATCCTTTTCCAACTTAAAACAACTTTATAATGATTGTTAAGATCAACAGGTTATACTCATTTTTATATTTATCAGTCTCATTGATCAGGAGTCATTACATCATGGAAATAGAGTTAAAATTTCAACTTCCTGAATCTAAGAAAAAAAATGTCTTACAAACTTTAAATAAGCAAAAAGCACAGAAAATTCGTTTACAAGCTAAGTATTACGATACAGCAGACCGCCTACTTGCGAAAAATTACGTTGCGATTCGTCTACGTCAAGAAGGTGAACATTGGGTACAGACATTTAAAGCGGCGAGCAAAAATCATTTACAGCGTATCGAAGAAGATATTTTCTTGGGTAAATGCGCAGAAGAACCTGAACTCGATCTATCTCTTTATAAACATAACCAAACTGTTCAAAGTGTCCTACGTGATATTTTGGGTAATAATGCTCCAGAATTAATCTTGCAGTTTCAAACTGATGTACAAAGAAGCTTTCATGTATTTGAATTTGAAAACTCAAAAATAGAAGTCTGCTTAGATGACGGAGAAATCCGTACACCTACCGATCAAGCAAAAATCTGTGAGGTAGAATTTGAGCTGAAACAAGGTTCTGCTCAAGATTTAATTCTTTTCTCTAAAACTTGGGTAGAAAAATATCAGTTATGGCTCGATGTAAGAAGCAAAGCAGAACGCGGTAATTTATTGGCTATTGGCAAAAAAGTTTCTCCTGCCACCAAAGCTAAATCGTTAAATTTAGAATCAAATGCCAGTGCCGAACAAGCAATAAAACAGATTATTGAAAATACCTTGAACCATATTCTGCCTAATGCAGCTGCGATTGCAGATGGTGTAGCCAAAGCGACTCATGTTCATCAAGCGCGTGTCGGATTACGCCGCTTGCGTTCTGCTTTGAAACATTTTTCCAATTGGTCGACACAAATTGATCCAACATGGGAAAGCCAATTAGCTGAAATTTTTCAAGCTCTGGGAGAATCTCGTGATTTTGATGCAATCAAAGACGCTGTCATCCCTTTGGTTCAACAGGTGTCTCATTTTGAATTTGGGCTGATCACTAATCAGCCAAATAACATTGCCCAACAGTTTAGTCATCCCAAAACAACGCAGTTATTTTTATCACTATTAAACTTTGTGTATAGTGAAAATGAACATAAAGCCAAACTATCTAAACAGGTGGCAAAAAGCTTATCTCAATTGTACGCCAAAATTCTAAAAGACTCAGCTCAGTTTCTAGATCTTCCTGTTGAGCAACAACATCGCACTCGTAAACGTGTTAAACAATTGCGTTACTGCATCGACTTTATTGCAGGTCTTTATCCTGAGAAAAATATCCAACCGTTTTTAGATAAACTGGAGCCGATTCAGGAATATTTAGGATTTTATAATGATCTTTATGTTGCTGAAAAAATCTTTGAGCAACAAGCAGTAGGACAATCAGAGTTTCTATTTGCATTAGGTTGGGTCAAAGCGCAACAACCGCATGTTGCAAAGAAAGCAGATAAAAAGCTGAAAACTCTATCTATTCAAGACGCTTTTTGGTAATAAATTTTCATTTTCTAAGTTTATTTCATATCGGAGTCATGCCGACTTTTCATTCAATTTCAGAAGATACCTTCGGAGACCTACCTTGCGAAACGTTGTTTCTCATTTCGGGAAAAGTAGGTAAAACCTGAGTTGCGGTTATAGCAACGTAAGATCTACAAAACCTGAGGTACGAATAGCAAAGATTAATAATCTTTGCCGTACCGCAAGGTGAAAGCTTGCTTGAGCATGAACTACGCACTTCGTTTGTCTTGCGCTGTGCCAAAGCTTTAATCGCTTTGGCTTGCTCAGGTTGTAGATGACGCTCCCGACACTCATATTTGCGAGTAAAATACTCAATTAGATCATTTACCGATACTTTCCAAAAATTTTCCAAATCCCATTATCTGCAATCGGATCACTATAACTATCATTACGCTGCTTACGTGGCTTATCCCGTGCATCTACTAATTTAAAATGTGGCTCAACACTCAGAATCACACCATTCATATAAAAACGTGTTCGTGTATATTCACTTTGTCCATGCTGAAACACATAAGTTCGTAAATCAATAAATTCACGATGGGCAACTAAAGCTGCCGTGTCATCACTTCCCAACCATTCCTGCATCGCAAAAATTTGATCTGTATCAAATTGTCCACATTTCTCCACCAAAGCAGCCACACCACGAAAGGTCTTTGATTCTTTAGCTCGCGTTTTATTAATGCGAATTCGATCTACATGAAAGAAAAACAAGGGCAAATTTAAATGACTTGGAAGATGAATCGCTTCCACAGCTTCATCTTCCATAAATGGCTGGCACAACTGCTGTGCTCTTTCGATTAAAGGCTGCCATTGACGATAATACGCTTCAACTTCTTCTTTCAATCCATAATAAATTGGCAAACCTTCGACATGTTGTAAGTATTGTGGTGGATAAATATGTTGACGAAGTAAGGCTATATCTGTTTTTAGACTTTGAATGGCGATCGCATCTTGCATCATCTTGATCCGTATTGCTTAGGCTATTTTAGATTAAGGCAAAGGTTTAGTTTCGACAAGGCTTTGTCTATAATAATGTGTCTTATTTGTTGTTTGGAATTACCATGTCTCAAAAAATTAATGCCACTGATGTAACGGAAGAAGAAGCTTTAAATGCGGTGTTTTTTGAGCGTGCGGATGAGTTTATCAAGCAAGCAAATGATTTCTGTCGCCCACCGAAAGGTCAACAAGCAAAGCCAGAAGAATTACGTGGTCAAGTGAGCGCGGCTATGTTATTCGCCACTGCTCGTTTTAATACGTGGGTTGCTGCCAATAACTTTAAAGATGGCGAAGAAATGCGTGAAGCGAAAGAACAAGTGATGTCTTATTTACTCCAACAATTCCAAATGATGTTAGAAGATAATTTTGATGAATATTGCGAACAATTTGAAAACTATCTTCGCTTCCGTAAAAACGAAGACTTCCACGCACATAAGCATGATCACTAATTCGAATGTACGGGAATGACTATTTCATTCCTCAATAAGAAAAAGGCATTGAATATTTCAGTGCCTTTTTCCATTTAAAATGCAGTATTAATCAAATAACATGTGTATGCAACAAAACTAAATAGCCAGATACTACCTTTAACGCGTCCAATCCGCCCTTGCCCTTTAAAGCTCAACGTGAAAAGTAACAAGCTCAATGTCAGTGTGCCCATTACAACCATATCGCGCTGTAAAACTTCTGGCGGCACTATCGTAGGATGAATTATGCCAGCAAGCCCAACCACAGCGAGTGTATTGAACATATTTGAGCCGATCACATTGCCAATCGCAATATCAAGCTCTCCTTTTCGGGCCGCTGCAATAGAAGATGCCAACTCAGGTAAGGATGTACCAACAGCAACAACGGTTAAACCAATAATCAGCTCGCTCACACCAAAAGCTTGAGCGATTTCCACGGCTCCCCAAACCAATAGTCGTGAACTAATCACTAAGACAATCAGACCAAAAATCAACTGAAATACTGATGTCTTTAAAGGGACTTCTGTCTCTTGTAATTGGTGATCAAACTCATGACTTAATACATCACTTTGGTTCCGCATTCCTTGCCAAATCGTCCAGCCCATATATAGAACAAGCATCAACAGCATAATAATGGCATCATTTCGACTAAGCACGCCGTCAAAGATCTGGAAAATACAAATACCTGTCACAAGTAATAACAGAGGAAGCTCTTTACGCACAACAGCGGAATGCACCATGATCGGTTGAATTAGAACCGTAACACCAAGTATTAATGCAATATTTGCGATATTGGAGCCATAAGCATTGCCTAATGCCAGTCCTGGATTGCCATCTATCGCAGCCATCACAGAAACAACAATTTCAGGTGCAGACGTCCCGAAGCCAACAATCACCATACCAACCAATAAAGGTGGCATACCAAAATGACTTGCCGTTGCTGAAGCGCCATCAATAAACTTGTCTGCGCTCCAAACTAATAATACCAATCCGAGAATGACCGCGATCACAGCCCAAAGCATGATTTGTTCCTCTATTTATAATGATCAACAGCATAACAATTGATTGTACGCATAATAAAATGCAAGCAGAAAGAAATGATCTATCTACTTGCATCTAAGTAAAGTTGTGGGATAAAACTAACCCACTATATTCAATAAATTATTGAGAGTTCTGAGCCTGTCCATATTGATCAGCCATCACCTCAACGAAATGATCTAACTTGATGTATTTTTTAATCACCGCATCTACATCTGCTTTGGTTAATTTAGCAAGTGCTTGATCTCGAGTAGCACGATCAAGTAGCGTTTTATGACGCTCTAATTGACCAGTGAGCATCCCATGAATATTTCGTTCATCTTCCAAAGAAGTCACACGTTTTTTCATGATGTCTGCTTTTGCAGCTTCGACTTCTTGTTCAGTCACACCTTTACTCAAAAGCTCATTCAACACTTTATGTACAGATTGAGAAACTTGATCAGAACGACCAGAAGTGTAGTTTGCCGTAATACTTAGCGTACCATCATTCACATCTGGATCTAAGTCTAGGCCGCTACCAAAACCGTAAACTAATGCATTCTTCTCACGTAGCTCTTGCGCTAAACGAGAAGACAATTGCGAATTACCTAGAATATGGCTGAGTACAATCAATGCTGGTGCATCTTGATGATATGAACCTACAGGAAGTGCCAAAATACTTTGATAACTACCAAATTCACGCTGTTCAGAAAGTGCATGAACTTTCTGTGCTTTATAAACGGTATATTGCCCAGTTACCTTTTCATAAGGTTGTTTTGATTTCCAAGAACCAAAAGCTTTCTGCAACGTTTTTTGCATTTTCTTCGCATCAAAATCACCTGTTACAGCAATCTGAGCATGATCAGTAATAAAGAACTGATCATAGAATTGTTTTACTTGAGCTTGAGCCGAATTACTGATTTCTTTTTTAGCAAGTTCAGGTTCAAAGTGATAACGCAAATCGCCTGGCTGATAAATCTCTAGAATTTTAGAGAGTGTCATTGAAGCCACTACCGCAGGTTCAGTATATGGTCGATCTAAAACAGACAAGCTCTGATTTTTTGCTAGGTCAAATTCCGTTTGCGAGAATTTTGGTTGTTTAATGACATCAATAATGAAGTTTAAGAAATCCTCAAATTTATCTTTCTTCGCTTGAACAACGATCGTAAAACCATTGCCGTTTGAACTGACTGACGCACCACCACTTGCAGCAATGGCTTTATCAGTAATTTCTTGCAAGGTATGTTTCTCTGAACCACGCAGCATTAAATAACTGGTTAAATCTAAAGTAACACCTTTGCCAAACAATGATTTTTCGTTACCGAAATCTAAGCTAATCGTCGCATAGGTTTTATCATCACGAGTCGATGTTGGGAACAAAGCATAACGAATCCCATTTTTTAACTCACCGCGTTTGATCTTCTGCTCATTCTTTTGCAATTCTTGTGCAGACTGGGCTACAAACTGAGCAACCTCTTGTTTATAAACGCTTGGATCTTTCATTGGTTCAGGCTTTTCAGCAGTTTGATCCAAAGTTTTTGGTTTATCCTCTGCTTTTAAAGTCATCGCTTTCTTTTGATCTTCAGGCGTAGGTAATATGTCGCCTGAAATACGATGTGATGACACTAAAAACTGTTTCAGTGTTTTATTCGCATCATCAAGTTTTAAATCTTGAACTGCTTGTAAATCTTTAAAATATTGATCCCATTGACCATGAGATGAAACAGCATAATCACTTAAACGAGAACCTAAAGCCACCGCATCATTCATAATAGTATCAGCAGAGTTTTGGGTAATATTTTTAATACGCTGCAATTCAGCTTCAGTAAATGGTTGGCTATTTTCAACACCGACTTTTAATGATTCATCGACTTTTTTAGCATCATGATTTGGTGCGTAAATTGCCCCCATAAACACAACATTAAAATCTTGATCTAACCATGTTGTCGATTGCACAGCGGTGCTTATACCCGTTTCAACCATACTCTTATACAACACTCCACTTGGTTGCATTGTATATAGTGCAGGTGCGAGTGCTAAAGTTGGTTGTAATGCTGTATTTTTTCCATTCATGTAAATATGGAATTTGGCTAAGTCACTGCCCTTTTGAACGGTAAACTGACGTTGTTCAATTTTACTTGAATCTAAGACTGGCACTTGGACTGGTGCAGGTACAGGACGAGCAGCAATCGGACTGAAGTATTGGTCGATTTTGCTTAAAACTTCAGCCTTATCAAATTTTCCTGAAATCACCATCACTGCATTATTTGGTGCATACCATGTTCTATAAAACTGATTCAGCTCATTCATTTTTATAGATTTTAACTCTGGTAAATCACCAATCGGCAAACGACCTAAATATTGATTGCCATAAGCGGCTTTCCACATCTGATCTAATAAAACAGCAAAAGGTTGATCCATACGGATTTCACGTTCACGTTTTACGATTTCAATTTCAGAAGGAACGAACTTTTCTTGCAACACCAATTTATCCATACGCTCAGACTCAAGGTATAGAATTTCATTCAATGCATTTTTTTCAGGGCGAACAATATTTAAGTACTTAGTCGAATAATAATCCGTACTGGCATTGGTCATTAATGTGTATTGATCTAAACGGCGCTGGAACTCTTCACCTTTAACATTTTGTGTGCCTTTAAATGCCAAATGTTCAAGTAAATGAGCCAGACCACCTTTACCTTTTGGATCATTTAACGAGCCTGTTAAATAAACCGTATTTACATAAACTTTATTTTCTTTATCGTTTGGCGCAAGAATAACTCTAAAACCATTATCTAATTTATATTCCTCAATATTCTTTTCACTTTTTACGAGCACCGTCTGAGACCAAGACGCTGCACTCAACCCGATTAAACAAAGAGAGAGAGTAAGCTGCTTAAACCGCATTAACATAGATTATCCAATTATTTTTGGTGATTTAAATAAAAATGACAGACTATAGTAGAGAATGATTCGCATCTTTAATAGTTATGTTTTGAAAAAAGCTGCTTATTTAAACAGCTTTTTTCTTTGTTTTTATATTGATTTAGTTAAAAACTTAAAGCGTAAGTTCCGCTTGCATATACAGATGTGCATAACCTGAGATTTCAATACGATCTTCAGATGCGATAACACATTCTAAAATCCCACCACGTTTGGAAGCTTGTAAAGCAATTAATCTTGTCTGATCTAATTTTTCAGCCCAAAGAGGTACAATCGCAGTGTGGATTGAACCCGTTACAGGGTCTTCATCAATCCCAATTGCTGGAGCAAAATAACGGGATACACAATCAAACTGCCCTTCTCCTCGTGCTGTAATTGCAACATCTGGCTGAGATGCCGTAATCGCTGTACGGACTTGTCCCAATAATTTGAGTTTTTCCAAGTCAGGTCGCTCGTCCAATACATCTTGCACTGTTTCATACTCAACAATATAAGCTTGAGCATTTCGATAAACTGCTTTAAACGGCTTGGTTAATCCATCACGTAACGCTTGTGGATACTCAGAAACTAATTCAGCTTTACGAATCGGAAAGTTCATTTTTATTTTGCCATCTGCATCTTGGCTAACAATAAAAATCCCCAATTCACGTACATGGAATTGAATTGTTTTCGCCGTGGTAAAATCCTTAAAAAGAACAAAAGCACTGGCTAAAGTGGCATGACCGCAGAATGCAACTTCATCCGTTGGAGAGAACCAACGAATCTCATAGTTGCTCTCATCAAGCGTTTTCACAAAAGCCGTTTCTGATAGATTGTTTTCCATGGCAATATTTTGCATCAGCTGTTCATCTAACCATTCATCCATCACAAAAACTGCCGCTGGATTTCCTTTGAATAATTCTTTTGTAAAAGCATCAACTTGATACATTTTCATGTCACAGCACCTTCTCTAATTTTCAGTTATTTTGAACGTTTGGTAGATAAATCATAGATACAGTTTTTTCTAAATTTTCGATACACCTACTTTTTTGAATACTTGGTCTCTCGAATGTTCAAAAAATCTTCTAAATTCAGGCATCGCTTGCTTTCAGATCAACTCAAAAGTCCAATGATTTAGCATAAATAAAAATAAGCCATACAGTTATTCACACAGAAAAATAGGCAGATCTTTATGGTGTTATGCAGATTAAATCTGTGAGAAATAAAATGCCTATTCCAGTGAATGCTATCGTATTTGATGACTTTGAGACGCTCGATATTATGGGGCCCGTTGAACTCTTTGGCTTACTGCAAATGCATTATCAAGTGCAATTCTATAGTCTACATGGCGGATTAATTTCCAATAAACATGGGGTCACAGTTCAGACTCAAGCTTTTCAGGCAATGGAAATCAATAGCCAAAGTATTTTAGTCGTACCAGGGGGTATCGTCACTTTTGAACTGATTAAAAATCAAGCATTCCTAGATGAGCTAAAAACTTTAGCTTCACAAAGTGGCTCTGTGCTGAGTATTTGTACGGGTAGCTCACTGCTTGCTGCGACAGGTATTCTTGATGGAATCAAAGCCACTTCGAATAAAATGGCCTTTGAACTCGTCAAAAAGTTAAATGACAAAGTGTTATGGCAAGCACAAGCACGTTGGGTAGTTGATGGAAAATTTTATACATCTTCAGGTGTGAGTGCGGGTATGGATATGACCCTTGCATTTATCCACGAGACTCAAGGTGAAAAAGTTGCACAGTTATGTGCAGAAGAAGCAGAATATATTTGGAATAATGATCCAAATGTAGATCCTTTTTCTAAACTAACAACCACTGAAATAGTAGGCTAAAAATTACGTCAAGAATTCTTAGCTGAAAATAAAAAAGAGCGGATCATACCGCTCTTTTTGCTTAACTCAATAAAAGTTAATCTTCCATATGTTCAATGATCGCTCGACCAAACTCTGAACAACGTAACAAAGTTGCATTTGGCATTAGACGCTCAAAGTCATAAGTCACAGTACGAGCGGAGATTGCACCAGAAACCCCTGTGATAATCAAATCAGCAGCTTCTACCCAGCCCATATCACGTAACATCATTTCAGCTGACAAAATAATCGACCCTGGATTGACTTTATCCTGTCCTGCATATTTCGGAGCTGTACCGTGAGTTGCTTCATAAACCGCAATTGCACCACCAATATTGGCACCCGGCGCAATGCCAATTCCCCCAACCTCAGCAGCAAGCGCATCAGAAATATAATCACCATTAAGGTTTAATGTCGCAATCACAGAATAGTCAGCAGGTCGCATCAAAATTTGTTGCAAGAAGGCATCTGCAATCACATCTTTGATAATAATGTCTTTGCCTGTTTTGGGATTTCTAATTTTTACCCAAGGACCACCATCTAATAACTCACCACCAAAACGCTCAAGAGCCAATTCATAGCCCCATTCTTTGAATGCGCCTTCGGTGTATTTCATGATATTGCCTTTGTGAACAAGCGTCACAGAAGGTTTGTCATTATCAATTGCAAACTGAATTGCTTTGCGTACCAACCGCTGAGTACCTTCTTTCGAAACAGGTTTGATTCCAATGCCACAACCCTCTGGGAAACGGATTTTGGTCACACCCATTTCCTCTTGCAGAAATTTAATGACTTTTTTGGCTTCTGGAGAGTCGGCCTTCCATTCAATCCCAGCATAGATATCTTCTGAGTTCTCACGGAAAATAACCATGTCTGTTAGTTCAGGATGCTGTACTGGTGATGGTACACCTTCAAACCAGCGCACAGGACGAACACATACATATAAATCTAATTCTTGGCGTAAAGCGACATTCAATGAGCGAATACCACCACCAACAGGTGTGGTTAATGGGCCTTTAATTGATATAATAAACTCACGTAGAGCTTCAAATGTTTCTTCTGGCATGTATGTGCCATAAATTTTATCGGCTTTTTCACCGCAGTAAACTTCCATCCATTCGATCGAACGTTTGCCACCGTAAGCTTTTAAAACTGCAGCATCTACTACTGCTTTCATTGCTGGTGTAATATCCACACCAATACCATCACCTTCAATGAAAGGAATGATTGGATGATTTGGAACATTCAGTGACAGGTCTGCATTCACTGTGATTTTGTCACCATCTGCAGGAACCACGATCTTCTGATAACCCATTTTGCAGGTTCTCCCTCATGTATTTAGCGAATTTATACATGCCTTCTATGGCATACTTTCGTTTTTTATTACATGAAACAGTTTAGTTCAAAACAAAGGTTGTTTGCGATTTATACGGGAAATAACAACATTTTCCCTATAAATAAAAACCGTTACTTTTGTGATGCCGCCTAAAACCCAAGTAGTATATTTATATGAAAATAGTCGTATTTAACAAACCTTTCGACGTATTGTCGCAGTTCCGTGAGGATGAGGCTCATCTCACGCTTGCTCATTTTATTCACGACCCAGATTTACGTCTCGCAGGTCGATTAGATCTTGACTCAGAAGGTCTAATGTTTCTTACTGATCACGGCGGTTTAAATCAATACATTACCAACCCAGTGAATAAGAAATTTAAAACTTACCTCGCTCAAGTTGATGGTGATGTAACTGAAGAAGCACTGGAGCAACTTCGTAAAGGGGTTGAACTTGCTGATGGTATGACTTTACCTGCAAAAGCGATCAAGGTTGATGCACCTGAATGGTTATGGGAGCGTGATCCACCTGTTCGTTACCGTGCAAATATTCCGACGAGTTGGATTGAACTACAAATCTGTGAAGGTCGTAATCGTCAAGTTCGTCGTATGACAGCTGCTGTTGGTTTTCCGACTTTGCGTTTGATTCGTACTAAGATTGGTTCTATTGATTTAGTTCGTATGGGTTTACAACCGGGCGAGCAAACCGAAATCGAACCTTTGCTATATCCTGATTTTAAAGATGTGCCTGAAGATAAGCCTTATCGCTCTCGTTCTTACGTGAAAAAACCAGGTGGTACTGGCGGTAAGCCAATGCATCAGAAAAAGAAAGATGGCGATGCAAAAGGTGGGGAAAAGAAAAAGTCAGGTACAAAGCGTATTTGGCAAATGGATGAAAGCGAGAAACCACGTCGTAAGACTAATGGTACGACGCGTCCAAATACCAAAGCACCACGCGGTCGCACCCGTAATGGTCGTTAATATCTTTTAAAGTATTAGTATTAAGGAGCTATAAAATAGCTCCTTAATAACATATTTATTTTTCCAAATCTTTATGTTTAAACCTTAAATAGACTGAAATTTATTAAAAAACAAGATGAAAGCCGCAACCATACTCAATGGCAATCCAATTTTAACTATCCAATATTCCAATTGATTCACTTCAGCAAAATCCTTTTTCCTCGTTAAAAGCCATTTTCTTATAATCCAAATATGTGCAGCCAAACATAATAAGAGAGCAATGATTATAAAAAAATATTATTTCCCTTTTTAGGACTAGTATCTACCAAAGAATAATCAATTTTTTTATTTTCCCTATTATTTATTATCTCAAAAGACTGAACATAATAAATAACATCTTGATTAGATCCCCCTATGCCTTCCTTATATTTTAAATTTTGAATTGGTAGGCCTCCACTTTCAATTATAGATTTACAGTAATTTTCTAAAGATAAGGCACATTCATCTGTATAAAAAAGTTGATCTCCTTTATATATTTTTAAATAATAATTCTTAAAAAAGCTTTTCCTTTTTACTTTATAAGAACTATATATCTTAAATGAAGAATCTTCATGAATAAATTTCTCAGTCCATTTGTAATTAAAGTTTTTATGATAAATATCAACTTGCATTGCCAAGATACCATAAGTAATTACAAGCAAAGTACAACTTATTAAGATTTCATTCCAACTCTTTCTTTCAACCATTATTTTCATCAAAACAATCTTCTATAATTTTAATTAGCGTTTGAAGTTTTCATCTTTACAACGTCATATCCTATTAAATTAATTTCCTTGGTATTTTGGGTCTATTTTAATTCAACCATTTAATATTATAAATAAAAAACCGATGCTTTAGCATCGGTCTCTTTACATTACCAACAAGCTTGTTAGTTCTGTATTAACACTTAAATTGTTTCAAGCGCAGCATTAAGCGTAGCACTTGGACGCATTACAGCATTTACTTTTGCAGTATCTACTGCATAGTAACCACCGATGTCCGCAGCATTACCTTGTACTTGAGCAAGCTCAGCAACAATTTTCTGTTCATTTTCAGCCAATGCTTTTGCAAGAGGTGCAAATTTAGCTTTCAATTCAGCATCTTCGTCTTGAGCAGCCAAAGCTTCAGCCCAGTACATTGCTAAGTAGAAGTGGCTACCACGGTTATCCAACTCACCTGTACGGCGCGATGGAGACTTGTCGTTATCAAGAAGTTTGCCAGTTGCTTGATCTAATGTTTTAGCAAGCAATTTAGCGCGATTGTTATCTTCTTTGATACCAAGCTCTTCTAAAGAAACAGCAAGCGCAAGGAACTCACCTAAAGAATCCCAACGCAAGTGGTTTTCTTCTACAAGCTGTTGTACATGTTTAGGTGCTGAACCACCCGCACCTGTTTCATACATTCCACCGCCAGCCATCAACGGTACGATAGACAACATTTTCGCTGAAGTACCCAATTCCATGATTGGGAACAAGTCAGTTAAGTAGTCACGTAAGATGTTACCTGTTACAGAAATCGTATCTAAACCACGAGCTACGCGCTCAAGCGTATAACGCATTGCACGAACTTGCGACATAATTTGGATATCTAAACCATCTGTATCGTGATCTTCCAGATATTCTTCAACTTTCTTGATCAACTCATTTTCGTGTGGACGGTATGGATCTAACCAAAAGATTGCTGGCATACCAGAGTTACGCGCACGCGTTACAGCAAGTTTCACCCAGTCACGGATTGGTGCGTCTTTCACCTGACACATACGCCAGATATCGCCTTCCTCAACGTTTTGAGACATCAACACTTCGCCAGTTTCTAGGTCAGTGATGTTTGCTACACCTGCTTCAGAAATTTCAAAAGTCTTGTCGTGTGAACCGTATTCTTCTGCTTTTTGCGCCATCAAACCAACGTTTGGCACTGTCCCCATGGTACGTGGGTCAAAGTTACCATTCCATTTACAGAAGTTGATCATTTCTTGGTAAATGCGTGCGAAAGTTGATTCAGGCATAACTGCTTTAGCATCGTACTGCTTACCATCAGCACCCCACATTTTACCGCCCGCACGGATCATAGCTGGCATAGATGCATCGACAATGATGTCGTTTGGCGAATGGAAGTTAGTAATACCTTTTGCTGAATCTACCATTGCTAATGCAGGACGGTGTTCTTGGCAAGCGTGTAAGTCTTCGATAATTTCTTCACGGAGTGATGTAGGTAGCGTCTCAATTTTCTCGTAGAGACCAGCCATACCGTTATTGACATTAATACCTAATTCGTCAAATAACTTACCGTGTTTTTCAAAAGCATCTTTGTAGTAAATTTTCACACAGTGACCGAATACGATCGGGTGTGACACTTTCATCATGGTTGCTTTAACGTGTAATGAGAACAAGATACCAGCTTCACGACAATCTTCGAGTTCTTTCTCATAGAAATCGCAAAGTGCTTTTTTGCTCATAAACATTGAATCAATGATTTCACCGTCTTGAAGCGCAACTTTCGGCTTAAGCACAATGGTTTCACCATTTTTAGTGATGAGTTCCATTTTTACGTTACGTGCGCGATCAAGCGTCATTGATTTTTCACCGTGGTAGAAGTCACCTTCTTCCATGTGCGAAACGTGAGTTTGTGACCATTGCTTCCACTCGCTCATTGAGTGCGGGTGTTTTTTAGCATAATTCTTAACAGCAGTTGGTGCACGGCGATCAGAGTTACCTTCACGTAAAACAGGGTTTACTGCTGAACCAAGACATTTACCGTAACGAGCTTTGATTGCTTTCTCTTCTTCAGTTGTCGGGTTTTCTGGATAGTCAGGGATTGGAAAACCTTTTGATTGAAGCTCTTTGATACATGAAGTCAACTGAGCAACAGAAGCACTGATATTTGGAAGCTTAATGATGTTTGTATCTGGATCTTGCGTGAGACGACCTAGCTCCGCAAGGTTGTTAGTCACTTTCTGCTCGTCGCTTAAATAGTCCGAGAATTCTGCAAGTACACGTGCAGCTACAGAAATGTCACTCTTGACAATCTCGATGCCAGCTGGCTTAGTAAAGGTCTCAATGATCGGCAGTAGAGAATAGGTCGCCAGTAGTGGCGCCTCATCAGTCAGTGTGTAAATGATTTTTGACTTTCCACCAGCCATATATAGCCCCTTGTGTTAGGTTGAGTTTTTGAGGAGCGAGCTTTTGACCCAGTCCTTTAAAACCGGTTTGCTTAAATAAGGTCTGAGAGTATCAGCCCTGATCTTGTCGCAGTCAACGCAATATCCCGTGATAATGACATTTCGCTACGAAATAATAGTATAAAGCTTAAGCTTTACCACTAACGAACCGGTTAGATTAAATAAAACATGAGAGTATCAGCTTTGATTACTTCTCAGTCAATGCAATATATCGTGATAACGACATTTCGCTACGAAATACCACAATATGAATATTCTTTATCCAATTTGTGCATTCATCTTTGGACTTATATTTGTACATAAATATATGTCCAATCTTTTACAAGAAATATCTATTCATAATAGATTGTTTGAATCGAAACGAATATTCGACTCTAGTTTCATATACATTTTGTAAACCTAAATTTTGAACAAATGATTAAAATCATTTTTTTATTTTTAGGATCAGAAACATGATTAAAGCGCTTGTTCCACTTTCAGCGATTTTTATTTCATCTTTTAGCTTTGCTCAAAATCCACTAAGTGTGCATGTTCTCAATCTAGAGAATGGTCTTCCCTCTGCTGGCGTAAAAGTGATTTTAGAAAAACAACAAAATAATCAATGGAAAGAACTAAGTGAAAGCACGACAAACCAACAAGGTCGAATCACTGCACTATATCCACAGGATACTCCTTTTGAAAAAGGTATTTATAAAGTGACGTTTAAAACAGGTGAATGGTTTCAAAAGAATAAACAGAGTTCATTTTTCCCAGAAGTTCCAGTTATCTTTTCTGTTGATGGAAAACTTGAGCACTACCATATCCCTCTGCTCATTAGTCCTTATGGATATTCAACATATCGTGGAAATTAAATCCAATTGGAAAAGAGGGACTCAAAACTGAATCCCTCTTTTCCAATAAAAATCTTGATCCTAAAATTTAGATCAATTTTTCAACCAAGCATCCAACTTCACTTGATCATCAATGTTAAATTCAACTGTTGAGAGTAAATTTTCTCCTGCTGAAATTTCAAACTGCAACAATTCATCACGACGGAATGCATAAACTGTAAATGTGCCTTGTTGCTTTGCGTACTTCGCTAAGAGTTTTTCAGATGCCTTTAAACCATCAACGGCAATAATGACATCGTTAGCAGATAAGCCAGCCTGAGCAGCGGCACTCTCGCGACGCACTTGTTGAATCACAACACCTTCCGCCTTATCTGCCACTTTTAAACCAAATGGCAAAGCCTTGTCATTTTTAATGCTGTAACTTAAACCAAACTCAGGAAACAACTGATCGAGTGGTAATTCATCTGTAGTATTGATGAGGTGATTGATTTGTTCAATCCAATTATCCCCCGTCAACTCATTGCATAGCTCAACAATGGTACGATCATTTACTTGCATCCCATTTTGAGTATTTTCATATAAACGACGCATGAGAGAGTCAAGATTCGAACCACGCAAACGCAATCCTAAATCTAAACACAGTGCGACTAAGCTGCCTTTGTTGTAATAACTCGTTCCCGCATTATTTGAGTTCTCATCTTGGCGATAGAATTTAATCCACGCATCAAAACTCGACTCAGAAACTGACTGAATAAAGCGACCAGGATTTTGCAAATAACGATCAATTTGTGCTTTGAGTAAATCTAAATATGACTTCTGAGAAATCACACCGCTACGCAATAAAATTAAATCATCATAGTAAGAGGTGAAACCTTCAAAAATCCAAAGTAAGCTGGTGTAGCCTTCTTTGTGCAAATCATAATTGGCAAAATTTTCAGGACGAATAAATTTAACCAACCATGAATGGAAATACTCATGACTACATAAGCCTAAGAAACGTTGATAATCCTTAGATGGTTCTTCAGCTTCGCCCGCTTTTGGAAGATCATCGCGTGGCGTAATTAAACTCGTACTATTACAGTGTTCTAATCCACCATAACTATTACCAGTCGCCATCGTCATAAAGGTATAGTCTTTAAATGGCGCAGAACCAAACATGTTAATTTCAGTTTCACAGATTTTCTTGATGTCTGCTTTTAAACGATCCAAATCGGTACTGTGTTTACCTGAAATCACAAACTCATGTGGAATACCATTAGCTTCGAAACTAAAACGACTTTGATCAGCAAGTTCAAATGGACTATCAATCAACTGATCATAATTTTCAGCTTTTAATGTGAAACGACCTTTGACGAGACTCTTTGAAGTTAGACCTGTTGCAATCTGAAAATGCTTTAGCTCATCAGGTAGGAAGACCTCAACTTCACAAGGCGCTTGTTCTTGATCTTGTAAACCTAAGCAAACACATGCTGGGTTGATATATAAGCGAGTTTGATCAACATAAGCACCACGAACAGATAGATCATATGCATAGACATCATATTCAACTGTAATCAGCTCATGATCCGTATTGAATAAACGCCAGCGATTCTTTTCTGTCTTTTTAATGCTCAGTATGCGCCCTGCTTCATCAGAAGCCTTCACTGATTCAATATGCTTTGAAAACTCTCGAACCAAATAACTACCCGGTATCCACGTTGGCAACCAAAGTTCTTGGTTAGGATTTGCTAGAAAACGAAGGGTGACATGAACAAGATGTTGGCGATAATCGTCGAACTCAATTTGGTAGTGCAACATAGCTTTAGATCGTAAAAATAAGAACAATTTCTCACAGCTTAGCATTTTTTTACAAAGTCATGCGTAGATGTCGTAATTGTCAGCAAAAGTCGCTAGCTTCCATAGCCAAAAAGTCATAGGATGCTTCTTTCGCATTTCGTGCCATTGGATCGGCAACACAAGGTGTTTACGTGAAATTCATCCTCTCTCTCTTTACGTTGTTTAGCTTGCTATGTGTCAACTTCGCGCATGCAAATTTACTTAATATCGCACCCGAATCAGTTGAAGCACAGGCTTGGTCTATCATCGATGCTCAGTCAGGACAGATCATTTCAGAGCACAATAGTCATGTACAACGTGCCCCTGCTTCACTGACAAAAATGATGGTTGCTTATATCGCGTTAAAAGAAATAGAAGCTGGAAAATTACGTAAAGAAGACGTTATTACGGCAACGCCTGTGGTGAATACCATCATGTGGGATGAGTCCCAGATGTATTTAAAAACGGGCGAACAAATTTCTGTTGATCAGCTTTTAGCAGGCTTGATTGTCATGTCTGCCAATGATGCGGCAGTAACACTTGCGGAAAAGATTTCAGGTAGTGTTCCTCAGTTTGTTGCTCGAATGAACCAAGAAGCTCAAGCACTTGGTATGAAAGACACTCACTTTAGTAATCCAGCTGGGATCACGATGACTGATCACTACTCTACTGCGGCTGATCTGAGCATGCTTGCAAAAGCAATCGTGAAACAAACACCAGAATATTTATATTATTCAAAAATGCCAAGCTTTAGCTATAACCAACATTTCCATCATGCAACTAACCTTGCATTAAAAATGGATCCAACAGCAGATGGTTTAAAGACAGGTTATACCAAAGCAGCGGGTTATAATTTGGCACTCACTGCTGAACGCCCAACCCTTAATCCTCATGTTGAAAAACGCCGTCTGATTGTTGTGGTTCTAGGTACGCCAAGTGCGGAAAAGCGTGCGGAAGTGGCGCATAAGCTTATGAACCTAGCTTATACCTATACGCGTGACGAAGAAGTTATTCCACAACAAAGATTGATTGCTGAGTTGCCCGTAATTAAATCAACGTTAAAAATGTTTAAGGTTGAAACTCAACAACCCACGATTGTAACTACCTCTTTATACGCTCCAACGGCACCCATCGACTTAAATAGCTTTGACTTAACGACACAACGTATTCATTTAGTGGATGCTAACCAGCAAGTAACATCGGTTGAGCCATTACAAACAACAAATACGCATATCAATATTGAGTTGAATGAACAGCATTTAACTGCACCATTGATGCAAGTGATGAACTTGGCAACTGTGTCAATTTATCAAAATAATCAGTTAATTCGCAGCTTTCAGATTGAGAATGATGTGCATATTGAAGAGGCTAATATTTTCCAGAAAATTATGATTTGGTTCTCTAATTTATTCTCATTTTTTTCAACCAATGATTCTAAGGTTGCCAAACTTTACCCTCTAAATCAAGGATAAAAAGTCTACTATTTTTATCAAGATTGACCATACAATCGTGAAAAAAGGATGGCATAATCCAACCATCCTTTCACAAAAATAATTAGGTTAATCATGAGCAAAACCTTACATCATATCGTGATTGTGGGCGGTGGCGCAGGTGGTTTAGAGCTTGCAACACAACTAGGTGAACGTTTTGGTAGACGAAAGAAAGCTAAAATTACCCTAGTCGATCAAAACCTCACACACATATGGAAACCTCTCCTTCACGAAATAGCCGCTGGCTCTCTCAATCCTCACGAAGAACAAACCAATTATTTTGCCCACGCTGAAAAGCATCATTTCGAGTTTGTACTCGGCACACTCATTAAGGTCAATAAAGACCAAAAGCAAATTGTGATTTCTCCCCCACAGCTTTCCAAAGAACACACACCTCAAATTCAAAACCTCACATACGATACCTTAGTGCTTGCTGTCGGCTCGGTATCTAATGATTTTGGAACAGAAGGTGTTCGTGAACATTGTCATTTCCTAGATAGCCGTCAACAAGCTGATATTTTCCAACAAGATTTATTCCATCTTTATATCGAGGCGCAAAATCAAGCAGATGTACGCGCTTTGAATATTGGAATTGTCGGTGCGGGTGCAACAGGCGTTGAACTTGCTGCTGAGTTAATTGAAACTACCAAGAACTTCTACCGTTATGGCTTGAAGAAAATTGACCCTAAACAAGTCAAAATTACGCTGATCGAAGCATCTGACCGTATTTTGCCAGCATTAAATGAAAAGACTGCTGCGCATAGTACAAAACAGCTTAAAAAAATGGGCATTGAAATTTTGACTCAACATAAAGTCCAAAAAGTGGATGAGTCAAATGTCTATTTTAGTCATGGTGAAGTCATCCATTCAGATATCACAGTCTGGGCAGCAGGAGTAAAAGCACCTAAGGTTTTAGAAAGTTTCGAGGATTTCAAACGAGATAAGATTAATCGTTTGATGGTTTATGCAACGCTACAAACTTACTCAGACCAAAATGTCTTTGCTTTTGGTGACTGCGCGAATTGCCAGTTAGATGCGCGTCAACCACCATTGGGCCCTCGTGCTCAAGTCGCTAGTCAGCAAGCAACGTTTCTAGTCGATGCAATGGCTGCTCGTATAGCAGGCACACCACAACCTATGTTTAGCTTTAATGATAAAGGTTCATTGGTTTCATTGAGCCGTAATCAAGCTGTAGGAGAATTGCTCGGCGATGTTAGCGTACAAGGCTTTATTGCAAAAACCATGTACGTCTCACTCTACCGACTGCATCAAGCAAATATTCATGGTTATACCCAAGCAGGCATGTTAACCATGAAAGATTTTCTAACGCGTCGTGTACGCCCAAAAATTAAACTGTATTGAGTTGAAATCTCAAATTTCGTTCCCATTTATAGTTGAATAGTGTCAAAAAGTGGAAAAGAACCTATTTTTCACTTTATGATGTACACCTAAATTGATTGAATGGATCAAATAACATGACTGCTATTGCAAATAACCACGTGGTTTCATTCCACTACACTTTAACAAACGCTGAGGGTGAAACACTTGATCAATCTCAAGGTGAACCACTTGCATATTTGCACGGCGCGGGCAACATCATTCCTGGTTTAGAAAATGCACTTACAGGTAAAACTGTTGGTGAGAAATTCACTGTAAACGTTCCAGCTGCTGAAGGTTACGGCGAATACAATCCTGACCTAGTTCAAGAAGTTCCAGCTCAAATGTTCCAAGGTGTAGACAACATCCAACCTGGTATGCAATTCCAAGCTCAAACTGATGACGGCGTTCAAATCGTTACAGTTAAAGCGATTGAAGGCGAAAACGTTATCGTTGATGCAAACTTCCCGCTTGCTGGTCAAGACCTTACTTTCGAAGTTGAAATCGTAGAAATCCGTGATGCTTCTCAAGAAGAATTAGATCACGGTCATGTACACGGTGTAGGTGGTCACCACCACTAATTCATTTCTTGAATTAGATTAAAAAAAGCAAAGCTTCGGCTTTGCTTTTTCTTCACATAGACTTAGATAAAATAATAATTAATCTTTTAAATTAAATTTTAATACAGCCATTCTATGTCAAATGCTTATCAGTTAATTTGGTTTCGCCAAGATTTAAGAATCCATGATCATGCTGCGATATGGCATGCAACTCAAGCTGGTCCTTGCATTGCAATCTGTATTTTGTCACCTGCACAATGGCAACGACATGATGATGCAGCGATTAAAATAGATTTTTATTTACGCCAATTACAAACATTGGAACAACAACTAAACGCACTCAATATTCCGCTGATTATAAAAAACATTGATTTTTGGAAAGATATTCCCGATTACTTCAACACACTTCTGCAAGACATTCAGATTGAAAACATCTTTGCCAATATCGAACTCGGAGTCAACGAGTTAAAACGAGATAAGGAAGTACAAGCCTTTTTCAATTCGCAAAATAAAGAATTTCATCTTTTTCATGATCGTACTCTATTCCCTATTGCTTCGATCCGTAATCAATCAGATACCCCTTATCAAGTTTTTGGCGCATTTAAGAAAACCTGCTATCAACGTCTAGAACATGGTCTACCGCAATGCTACCCATCACCCTCTTCTCAGAAAAAAATACAAATTGATATTGATATTGCTCAATCATCAACAGCGGATATCGAAACATTACGTTCAGTTTACTTGACCCAAATCAAGGATCGCCATTTAACAGAATGGCCTATTGGAGAATCTTATGCTTTATCGTTGCTAGATCAATTTATCAAAGATCATGTCACAGATTATAAAACAGCAAGAGACTTTCCAGCCCTATCTGGAACGAGCCAATTATCCGCTTACTTAAATATCGGTATTATTTCGATTCGACAATGCATTCAAGCGTTGTTCAGACAACAACATGGTGATTTTTTAATTGAGTCTGAAGGTCAACAGACATGGTTAGATGAGTTGTTATGGCGTGAATTTTATCAACATATCTTATTTGACTTCCCACAAGTGTCTAAGCATCAGCCATTTAAAGCATCTACTCAAAAAATCACATGGAATGATGATCCGAGTGGATTGGAACGATGGCAACAAGGGCAAACAGGCATTCCAATTGTTGATGCGGGTATGCGTCAACTCTTAGCGACTGGCTGGATGCACAATCGTGTTCGCATGATCTGTGCGATGTTCCTCAGCAAAAATCTACTCATCGACTGGCGCAAAGGTGAACAATGGTTTATGCAACAGTTGATTGATGGGGACTTAGCAGCCAATAATGGTGGCTGGCAATGGTGTGCTTCAACAGGAACAGATGCTGCTCCTTATTTCCGTATTTTCAACCCAATCAGCCAATCACAGAAATTCGATGAAAATGGTGACTATATCCGTCGATGGGTACCTGAACTTGCCCATTTAGATGCTAAAACCATCCATGAGCCTTATGCAAAAAATGCAATAAAACACTTAGATTATCCACGCCCTATGGTTGATCTAAAGATATCAAGAGCAAAAGCGATTGAAGTATTTAAGACTTACTTATAAGTTGCCTCGCATATCATAAATTTAATAGATAAAAAATTTATGTTACTGTTTTATACAATTATTTTAAAAAATAAATAACATAAAACAATCGAATGCATGCGGCTAAAATGCTAAATTAATCACAGAATAATTTAATAAAATTAAAACTATTATGCAAAAAAATCCTGCTCCAGCCCTCGTCTTATGGATTATCTCCTCTCAAATTTTTATGGGAATAATCGCATATGAGTGGCTGCCTGCAACTTATCGCGGTAGTTGGATTTTCCTATTGCTCTTATTAATCGCGGGTGCTTTTTTAAATGTCGGTTTAGCACTGATTTTAGGCTTAGTTGCATTCGTAAGTATGGCTGTTTATTTTGCCTTAGATTTAGCCAATCAAACCTATATTGAAAGACAGCTACTCTTACTTTTTGTGATTCCAATGGCACCAATTTTTATGAGTGCAGTACGTCATAATATTCAAAACGCCCTTAAAACTTATCGTGATATTCAAAGTTATGATCGAAACTATCAACATGATATTTTACCGTTAACAGCTTTAAATCATTTTCAGGTTGAATTACGCAAGTTATTGAAACTCACTCAAAAAGATCATTATAAAGTTTTTAGCATACATATCACTAACACTGTTCTTATCCGAGAAATGTTAGGTGAAGATATTTGGAAAGAAACTCAGAATAAGATCATGGAGATTTTATCAAGTGATCAAGACAGTGTCATTTATCATTTCATTAGTGAAGAGCTTAGTGAAATTAGAAGTATTGTCATTCATGAAAATAAATCAGATGATGACCTCTCCCCCCCTCTATTTGTACAACGCTTACAAGAACTAAGCGTGCTTAAGCTTCAAATTGAACAACACAATGAATGCGTTGCTCCTATTAGTGGAGATGCATAAATGTCAGTGATCGTAAACATTTGCGGAATATTAGTGGCAACCGCTAATTTCCCAGATCAAACCTTACAGGATTTTTATCAAGAATATTATCATTGTAAAATTGAGCGTCGTTATGATGACTCATTAACGCAAATCCAATCTACTCAGGCAATTCCGCACTTTTTTTCAAAGCCTCCGACATGGTGGCCAGTATTCACTTCCGATCAATTACAGTCTGAAAGTTTTCAAAAGTTAGTTGAACACGGTATTAAGCCTGGTGTTATTTTACCCAATGAATATTTTAGTTTAATTGATTATATAAGAATTAAAAAAGCAGTGAGTGAAGGTGCTATTCCTGTTGCTTACTATCAAATGAAACAATCAAGATACTTTGCATCTAAAGCGACTTTTTCTACTGCAATTGGTTTACGACCGTTGGTTGCGTTTGTACAAACAGGCTGGGATGAAAACATCATTTCACAACCTGCGGGGAGTTATATCATCCAATCACAAGACGATGATTTAAATATTCCAGCTCGTGCCATCCAACGTAAACAACAATATTTTTATAACGCGACCACAGATGCGACATTAAGTTCAGGTTATCAAGTGATTATCAATCCTCCTGAGAATATGTCTCTAAATAATATTGAATATCCACAGCTTGGAATTTCTTGGAAAATACATAAGACCAAGTTTCAAAGTACACCTCAGGGAGTAAAAACCAGCCCATCGGGTTACTTTTTAATAGTGATGAGTACCGTGGTAATTCCACTCGATTATATCTTTTCTGCCCGTTATCCAAGCTTATTAAGTACATTTGGTAGCTCGATTTCATGGATTTCTTTATTACTCGGATGCACTTTATTGCTGATCCTGATTATGTCAATCATTCGTAGGAGAAGAATAAATGCCCGCAATTGATGTTCTTTTCTTATTTGGTTTTTTAGGTATTTGGATTCCCCAAGCCTTTTGGGCATGGCTCAGTTATCAAGCTTGGAAATACTCAAAAAATGCCGCACGCGAACTCGAAAATATGCCTGTACCCGAGCAATGGCCATTTTTAAGTGTCTTGATTCCCGCCTATAACGAAGGCGTTGTTATCGAAGATACTTTACATGCAATTGCACAACAAGATTATCCAGCTCATGCCTATGAAGTCTTACTGATCAATGATGGTTCCAAAGACAACACCTTGGAAATTGCGGAGCGCATGGCGGCAATTTATCCCTGTATTAAAATCGTCAATGTACCTAAAGGCATGGGAGGTAAAGGCAAATCTCGTACCTTAAATAATGGTTTACCTCATGCCAAAGGTGAATTAATTGTTGTTTATGACGCTGACAGCACCCCTGAACCTGATTGCGTTCGTTTACTTGCTCAGACCTTACTTGCCGATAAAAAGCTGGTTGCAGTAAACGGTAAAGTTCGAACACGGAACTGGCGAGATAGTATTTTGACTCGCTTTATTGCGATTGAATTTATTTTCTTTCAGTGGATTTTCCAAGGTGGACGCTGGCAACGTTTTGAGCTCTCAACATTGATGGGAACCAACTATGTGATCTGGCGTGATGCCTTAGAAACTTTAGGTGGTTTCGATGAAAAATCGCTGGTAGATGATACTGAAATGAGCTTTAGGATTTTCTTGGGTCAGCGAAGAATCAAATGGGTGCCTTACGCGGTGGGTTGGCAACAAGACCCTCCTTCACTCAGCGTATTTATCAAACAACGTTCTCGTTGGACACAAGGTAACTTTTATGTAACCAGTAAATATTTACCTATTGCATTAAGAAAACCTTTTCCAATTGGGATCGAGATCTTTAATAACATCATGTGCTATGTGCTGTTTGTGCCAGCACTAATATGGAGTCATATCACGCTAAGCTTAGGCTTACTCGGTATTGCAGGGATCACACTTGCGGGTCCATTCACCTTACTTTGGGGCTTATCATTTTGCTTATATGTTGCCCAAATGTGGTTCACGCTTTCATTAGAAAGAGCAAAACCACAACTGTATTTCTTCTCAGTTTTATCCTATGTAACCTATTCCCAAATTTTCTTATTCATCGTTTTCAAAGCAGCATACGATATGTTGAAAAATAAAATACAGGGAAACTCATTACAGTGGTACAAAACTGAACGTAGCAAAGAGAGAAAATAAATGAAAAAAAATCCATTACATCATCAAGTATTGAAAGTTCTTTTAACCAGCGCAGCGCTCTCTTTGCCGATTTTATCCAATGCAGAGACATGGAATACTTGGACTTTTGACAATATTGATACCTCAAATAAATACACCATTGAGCCTCACTATTTCTATATCGGAAAAGGTTCAGAATGGCAAAGTATTCGTTTTAGCAGTGAATATGCTACTGAACACTACACATCTCTACTGGTGAAATATGATGACAAACTCATCTATAACACTATGCTTAACGGCACGGGTGAACTGAGTTTTAATATTCCTGCGAGTAAAAGTGGCTTCCATCGCCTTGATTTTATTCTGCAACAATATTCACCATCAACTTCACCTGCAGCGAATCGCACGACATTCTGTAGTGAAGATGTGGATCAAGTTACCTACCTAACCAACTCAAAAATAGATTATTTACGTCATCGCCCAGTTTACAAACTGAAAGACTTACCTGATGCCCTTTTCAATCCTCAAATTGTTCGTCCAACACCTTTTATCGGTGTTTTAAAATATAACCCCGCCAACTTAACTGAAGCTTCGATGCTTGGTCGCTTAGTGAGTGCATGGACACCAGTTACTCAAATCAAATGGTACGAACAAAATGCGCCGACGAATCAATCTGCTAATTTCTTTATTGAACTGAAAAAGTCAGCAACACCTTTACCAAATGGCACATTCGCTCAAATTATTCTAAAGGATGATATCCCTACTTTAGAAATTCAATATGACCAACCTGAGAAACTAAAATCGGCAATCAATGGCTTACTCAATACTAATTATTTAGATCAGTTAGATACTTCGGCAACATATCTTCCAAATAAAATTGCTGCACCTAACTGGGCACAGTTGAAAGAAATTAAAACGCTTGCCGATCTGGGGATTAGTGATTTTCGATTAAACCAAGCTGAGAAAAATCTATTCTTAAACTTCCCTGCTGTTTGGCAACCGACCGATATCTTACAAGGTCAAATTGCACTTCGGGTACAAAGTGGTTTACTCGAAGGCTCAAATATCACCACGTGGATTGATGGTGGATTAGCAGGCAGTTTAAAAACTGCTGACTTAGCTTCTGATCCAGTCAATCGCCAATTCAACTACTTTGCTAAAAATATTTCTAATGACACAACGTTTAGCATGAAGTTGGAAAACTCAGTGATTGTAAACTCACAATGTTTACCGACGGCAAAAGGTTCATTATGGATTGATACCCAAAAATCAACCGTAAAATTACCGCATAAAATGAAAAACGGTGTTGGATCACTCTCAGTAAGCTTTGCAACTCACCCAACCATCGCAATAGATAGCCATCCTGGTAGTTTAGAAATGGCGATTGCAATTAGTCAAACAGCCAAGAAAATGTTGATGACCAATGATCCTGTGCCATTAAACCTAGTGAAGTTTGACAATGCCAAACCAGAAGTCTTAAACGTTCAAGTCAATCCTAATATTTATCGACAACAAGTTTTAATGCATCCTGACGTGATATATGCACCAGCAACTGCACGTGGTTTTTTGGTAAGTTCACATGATCAACGTTTTGATGTAATTACAGACTCGTTAGAGGGAGCACAAAACTTCACACGACTTTGGGATAAAATTCAGCATGACATTCCAAATAATGCCAGCAAGATTTTAGTTGCCGAAAATGGCCAAGTTTTTATTTTGCAAAAAATCATCGTTGGTAATCAAAAAGCGCCTTTAGTACAACAATCTTCATTTTTCATCTTGATTGTTACCATCTCTACGATCATTATAATGGTGATTCTATTCTGGTATTGGCGAAAACGTCGCAATGATAACAACAAGGCCGACTAAAAAAAATCAATTATAATTGGCCTTATTCTCTCAGCGCTAATTGGCTCAGGTTGTATGCACAGTAGCCCTGACATACAACCTCCTCAAATTGAAGGTATGTTTTGGCAACCAGACCTAGCCACAACTGCCCCCAAGGGAAATTGGGACTTATTAGGGGTAAATACTTTTGTTCCACAGTGGTCGATTGTTGAATCAAAATCTTGGTTTGATCTCGATATGGATTTTCCCAAATGGGAAAAGAATATCAGCCTAAAAAAACTGAATCAAAAACCGTGGGCAGAAAATATTATTTTAGGTCTTGCTGGTGAATATGATGAAAAAACAGCACGAGCAAATGTTGTAAATCTGGCAACACACTCAAAAAAAATTATTGAGCAAACTCAATCATACCCGCTTAAAGGATATTACTTCCCCGTAGAAGCAGATCCAACATGGATTTGTGTAGACGATCTAGCTAAAGCGATTAATATTCTAGCCAAGCCAGTCTGGATCAGTATTTATAGCGCTGAGCAAACACCACATCACTTAGATTCTTGGTTAAGAAGTTGGTTACCTGAGCATACTGGTGTGTTCTTTCAGGATGGCGTCGGTGTAGGAACTCGCACTCCTGAACAAGCAAGAAAGACTTTGGAACAGCTTCAACTTGAGTTTGGTAAAGAACATATAATTATTGTATTAGAAGCATTTAGGCCAAAGAAAAATGGACAATTTCGTTCAGCATATCCTTGGGAAATCGCTGAACAATTAAAAGCTTATGAAGGTCAAAAAGTTTATATTTTTGACGGCCCACATTACATGAACCGCTGGACTGTTTATGCTGTTACGCTATGGTATAAATTGCGTTATGGTTCTTAAAAATCCTTATAAAAAACAAGTTCGGTACGGGTATTGTTATAGCTGTCAGTACCATCCGCCAAAGCATCTTTAAAATAGTTCCCATATAGACGTTCAACACGAATTTTCACAGGTATGTAGTTAAATGGTTGCCATGCCACACCAGCACCATATTCAAATAAGTTATTGTAGTTTTCACCTTTTGAATCGGCTAAAGCATGTAATTTGCCATAGGCCTGTACCGTACCAGCTTCACCTCGATATATATTAAAACCTGAACGTAATCTCAAATCAGCAATCACGTTATAGTCCTCTCTCGAGTAACTCGCTATGTTTCCATATAAGTCAGTAAAATAGTCATTCCAAACTGTACGTTGTTCAATGGTTGGATTGGCATACCATTCTTGATAACCCGTTACACCACCGACCACACTTTCACGGAATTTATCGCGATTACGATCAATCAGATCATAACTGCCACCGATTTCTAAATAAGCTCGAAGTGGTATTGATGTCCAAGGTTGATAATTTGCACCGACGCCAACAGTTACAGCATTCTCATCAATAATCTCAGGTCGAACACCACCTTTAGACTTTGTATCTCGGTTAAGGTTTATAAAACCATAAACTTGTGCACGTCCATTATCTAAGTTTTTCCCATAGCGCATTTTTAATGGGAAAATAAAGTCGTCATAACGTGATTCATATGATGGCGCGAAATAGATATCTTTAAATGTTGATTTTACAGTACCACCACTTAAATTATGAACCGCCTCTTGTGCTTTGCTTGCAATTTCAGGGTTATTTGAAGTCGCTAAATCTTTGAAAATAGGCAGTGCATCTTTATCTTTTTTGAGCTGATTTAACAGATAGGCTTGTTGTAATTTAAGTTGATCATCTTGCGGGGCAAGTTTTGAGGCTTGTTGTACGCTCTGGAGTGCTAGCTTCTGCTTATTTAGTCGAATTTGTAGATAAGTTAAACTTTTCCAAACCTTTACATCTTGAGGTGTAATTTCGCTCAATTCTAGCAAAACTTTTTCAGCCTGCTCTGGCTGATTTGGCTCAAGCTTATAAAACTGATCCCAACGATCATAAATCGGGTTGCCAGGCTTATACTCAGCATCTCCCTCTTTTACAAAACCAGCCTCGGCACTGAATGAGGATTGAAAAGGAAACATTAAACTGAAAGCTAATAATGAATATGTTATGGGCTTTTTCTTAGAATAGTTCATTTTATATCTCAACTAAAAGCACTCAGCGCAACTACTATGAATAGTAGATTAAACAAAGAGTTAAAACGGTGAATTATTCACATATTATAACTAAACAGCTGTTCTGATATCGTTAAAATAAGTTATTTTATAAGTAAGTTAAGTTGATGAATCATTGATAAAACCAAAAATAAAACTTGAAGACATCACTGTGTAGATAACAAACAATATTTTCATACGAGTAAAATTATGTCGCATTCTCACCACTCTGAAATCCATGTTATGCAGCGTTCTGGCTGGCTTCGTGCAGCCGTACTTGGTGCAAATGATGGAATTATCTCTGTCACAAGCTTAATTATGGGGATGGCAGCTAGTGGCGCTAGCTCTCATACACTTTTAATTACTTGTATTGCTGGCTTGATTTCTGGTGCCACATCTATGGCTGCTGGTGAATATATTTCTGTTAAATCACAAGAAGACATTGAGCAATCTGATCTACGCTCAGAAGCCCATGAACTTGAAAAAAACCCTCATGCCGAGCTAAAAGAATTAACTCAAATTTATATTTCGCGTGGTTTGAGTCCAGAACTCGCCCATGAAGTTGCCGTACAATTAACTGCTCATGACGCGCTTGGTGCGCATGCTCGTGATGAAATCGGTATCCATGAAAATACCGCAGCAAACCCTGTGCAAGCAGCGCTTTCATCAGCAGCATCATTTTCATGTGGCGCAGCGTTGCCAATGTTAGCGATTCTACTCAGTTCTCACGAATGGGTAGTTCAGTCAGTGTTAATTACAGGTATTATTTCTCTTGCATTTTTAGGTGCTTTATCGAGTTATTTTGCAAAGACCTCAATGCTCAAAGGCAGCTTACGTATTACCTTGTGGGGAATTTTAGCAATGGCATTTTCAGCTTGGGTCGGTTCTTTATTCAACGTTCAGCCTCTATAAGAAACTATAGCAAAATCATTATGTAATAAATCACATTTAAAAATAATAATATATGTAATTTATAAGTAAGATTTTTCTAAAATTTAGGTGTATGATGACTACTAATCGAAAGTTGAGTTAGCTAGTAAGAATTACTTGAAATCTCAACTTGCTGGTTTGAAGTAACCAATGTAGAGAAGTGTCTTGATACATCGACTTGGGATATTGTTTGCTTTTGCAACAATAGCATTACAGATAGCTGTCTTCTTGCAGCCTCTATTGCCAGAGAAATATCAAATTTCTCCAGCTTGTGAGACTGTAACGCATCTGTCTTCCCAAATGAAACATGAACACACTGCTCACTCAGCACATACATCACATCAAAATCATTTAGAACATAATCACGCAACAAGCGATCATGTACATTTTGATTCGACACATCATTCGCATCAACACGACTTTAACCATCAATGTCCATTCTGTTTCTTTTATGGGCATTTAGTTGCGCCTCCAACACTTGGAGTTAAAGAAGTTTTTGTTCGCTTACAAGTCCGCTTTTTACACTTATATCAAGTTTTTATTGCGTTCTTTTTCTCATTACAACGCTTATTTCTCATCCCCCAAGGTCGAGCCCCTCCTTTTGCTTTCTCAATGTAATCATTTATTTAACTAAATTATTGAGAAAGTGAGTTTTATATGCTTTATCGAATTTCTTTTGCTGATCCACAGCAAGAGCGAGACAAACGCATCGCTAAAAAAGTGTCTGTTGAACCAGTTTTTCAACGATTCAATCATCCGTTGGAGGATTCCTTATGGACTTAGGTTTAACAGCGTTAGAGTTAGCACGTATCCAATTTGCCTTTACAGTCTCGTTTCATATTATTTTTCCTGCAACGTCAATCGGTCTCGCTTGTTTTTTAGCAGTTTTAGAATGGAAATGGCTACGTAGTCATAATCCAATCTATCAAGACCTTTATAAATATTGGCTCAAGATTTTTGCCGTGACATTTGGTATGGGGGTCGTTTCTGGGGTCGTTATGAGCTATCAGTTTGGAACAAACTGGAGTGAGTTTTCTCGAATTGCAGGAAGTATTACTGGGCCACTGCTGACCTATGAAGTATTGTCCGCCTTTTTCCTTGAAGCAGGATTTTTAGGAATCATGCTATTTGGTTGGGGACGAGTCAGTGAAAAAGCCCATTTCTTTGCAACGTTCATGGTAGCAATTGGCACTTGTATTTCCATGTTTTGGATTTTGTCTTCAAACAGTTGGATGCAAACGCCACAAGGCTTCAGCATCGAAAATGGCATCATTGTGCCTCAAGATTGGTTCGCGATTGTCTTCAACCCATCATTTCCGTATCGCTTTGCACATATGGCGGTTGCAGCTTTTCTAGTCTCGGCATTAGTTATCGCAGCAACAGCGGCTTGGCATTTAATTCGTGGTCGTCGAGATGAGTTAGTAAAGAAATCCTTCTCTATGGCGATGTGGATGATCTTATTCGCAGCACCTGCGCAAGTCTTAATTGGCGATCATCACGGTTTGAATACCTTAAAGCATCAACCAGCTAAGTTAGCGGCGATGGAAGGTCACTGGGAAACAAATGTCAATGAACCAATGCCCCTCTATTTATTTGGTATTCCAGATATGCAAGCAGAAACCACTAAATATGCTGTGGGCATTCCTTATTTAGGTAGCTTGATTCTAACCCATAGTCTCGATGGTGAAGTCAAAGGGTTGAAAGAGTTTGCCCCTAAAGATCGACCAAATTCAACTTTAGTTTTCTGGAGCTTCCGTATCATGGTTGGTCTAGGAACACTAATGGTTTTACTGGCAGTGGTTGGTTTGTGGTTGCGCAAAAAAGAACGAATTTATGAGAACAAATGGTTTCATAAGTTCGCCTTAATCATGGGGCCAACGGGTTATATCGCGTTACTTGCTGGATGGTTTACCACTGAAATTGGTCGCCAACCTTGGGTTGTGTATGGTGTCCTGCGTACAGAGGATGCTTTGTCCAATGTTTCTGCAAATCAAGTCGGTATTACGCTGATTATCTTTGTATTGGTTTATACCGTTGTCTTTGGAACAGGTATCTATTACATCCTTAAACTCATGTACAAAGGCCCTCAATTCATTCATACCCCTGTTGAAGAACAAGGTGGTGTTGGACACTTTAGAACGCCAATGCGCCCACTCAGTGCGGTTGAGGATAGCCTCGAAACCAAAGATCAGACGAAAGGAGAATAAGGATGGATATTTCTCTCATTTGGGCCATGATCATCGCGCTAGGCGTATTGATCTACGTCATTTTGGATGGCTTCGATCTTGGTATCGGCATCCTGTTCCCATTTATTAAGGGACAACAAGAGCGTGATGTCATGATGAATACCGTTGCACCTGTTTGGGATGGCAATGAAACATGGATGGTACTGGGAGGTGCTGGATTATTTGCAGCCTTTCCAATTGTCTATGCAACTGTTTTATCTGCACTATATATGCCGATTACCTTGATGGTAATTGCGCTAATTTTTAGGGGAGTTGCTTTTGAGTTTCGCTTTAAAGCAAATCGCTCAAAAGCATTATGGGATCTGGCTTTTATTTGCGGTTCAACCTTAGCAAGTTTTCTACAAGGCGTGATTTTAGGTGCTTACATTCAAGGTTTAGAAACTGAAAATGGGATCTTTGTCGGTGGTAGTTTGGATTGGCTAACACCCTTTTCTCTCTTTACAGGTTTAGGCGTTGTGATCATGTATGCCGCATTGGGTTGCGGATGGTTAATTTTGAAAACTGATGATGGTTTACAAGATCGAATGTATCAATTAATGCCTAAATTAATCTTTGCACTGTTCGTTATTTTCGCAGCCGTCAGTTTATATACTCCTTACAGCCAACCTGCTATTGCTGAAAAATGGTTTGCAATTCCACAACTGATCTATTTCAGTCCTGTTCCTATTTTAGTCGTTATTTTTACGTTCTTGACATGGCAAGCTTGTTTAAAAAGGAGTGAATACAAACCTTTCATTTATACTTTGATGCTGATGTTCTTGGCTTACTCTGGCTTTGTCATCACTCTATGGCCAAACATTATTCCTCCATCTGTTACCATTTGGGAAGCTGCCGCACCGCGAGACAGTCAGGTCTTTGCATTAATTGGTGCATTGATCATGATCCCAATTATTTTAGTGTACACCTTTTGGGGATATTGGATTTTTCGAGATAAAGTCCGTGTTGGCGATCAAGGCTACCACTGAGGTGAACGACGATGAAATCATCACAAATCAAATGGTTTATCGGCTTATGGATCGTGGGTTTTGTAGGTTTAGCAATTATTGCTGGCCTATTTAAAGCCTTACTGGTTTTAGCCTATCATTAAGCAATAACATTATCAGATGTTTGGTTAATTCATTAGCCAAACATCTTTTTATTTTCAGATAGATAAACAATCCACGTATCTCCATTCTAAAAAGAAATAACCAGTATTATTTGCTATTTTTTTGATATTTAAGCTATGTTGAATCAAAACCAATTAGGTATATATGACATGACAATTTTAGAATTATTAGAAATTAAACATCCTATTTTTCTTGCACCAATGGCTGGTGTTTCTACACCTGAACTTGCTGCTGAAGTTTCTAATCAGGGAGCTTTAGGTTCATTAGGTTTAGGCGCAAATACACCTTCGGCAGCTAAGGAGCTGATTTTAAAAACTCAAGCGCTAACTGAAAAACCATTCCAAGTCAACTTTTTCTGTCATCAATCTGAATCACTCAATCCAGACATCGCACAGCAATGGATTGAATATATTGCGCCACATTTTGAAAAATTTGGCACAACACCACCGACACAACTGAACTGTATTTATCCAAGCTTTTTGGATAGTGATGATTTCTTAAATATTGTTTTAGAAACTCAACCTAAAGCAGTGAGTTTCCATTTTGGGATTCCCCATCATCATCAAATTAAAGCATTAAAAGATGCAGGTATTATCACAATGGTATCTGCAACTAACTTGATCGAAGCGCAGCAAATTGAAGCTGCTGGAATTGATCTGATTATTGCTCAAGGGATTGAAGCAGGTGGGCATCGAGGAATATTTAATCAACATTTTGATGCTGCAATCAAAACCTTAGATCTGGTACAGCTAATTTCTAAACATTGCACAACACCTGTAATTGCTGCTGGTGGCATCATGAATGGCGAACAGGCAAAGCAGATGTTGAAAGCTGGTGCTTCAGCCGTTCAATTAGGCACAGCCTTTGTTCAATGTAAAAGCTCAAGTGCGAATACTGCATATCGTAAAGCATTATTTAATCAAAATATTACCCAAATTAGTGCTAGCTTATCAGGTCGTCCTGCACGAGGTCTGATCGGGACTTGGCATACTGAAATTGATCGTCCTAACCGACCAAATGTTCCAGCCTACCCATATACGTACGATTTAGCTAAACAGTTGATGGTGATTGCCAATCAACAACATGATTTTAGTTATGGTGCATTTTGGGCAGGTAGTAATGTTGCTCAAATTCGAGAACTCGAAGCTGCTGATCTGGTAAATCAATTGGTTTTAGAAATTAAAAGTAACTAAGCAGAAAATAAAAAACCGATCTCTGATCGATCGGTTTTTTTTCAAGGCATCTTGTATAAATGCTTATACAAGATGCCTAATTTTTTAATTACTTAATCGCATCCAACAAAGTCTGTTGAGCGTTATGCGGTTCCTCACCTTCCACAAGTTTAGCGCGTTCCCAAACGCCATCACCTTGCAACAACCACGCTTGTTGATTGTCTTTTAGATAGTTCAATAAACCTAGTTGATAGATACGTTTTTTCAAAACTGGATCTTCAATCGGAAAGCATGCTTCTACACGGTTGAATAAGTTACGATCCATCCAATCTGCACTTGAACCATAAATACGTGGATTACCATTATTACTAAAATAAAACACGCGTGTATGTTCTAGGAAACGTCCCACGATTGAGCGAACACGAATATTTTCAGATAAATTTGGCAAACCCGGGCGTAAACAACAAATCGAACGAATGATCAAATCAATTTGTACACCCGCTTGTGAAGCTTCATACAATTTATTAATGAGCTGAACTTCGGTGAGTGCATTCACCTTCACAATAATCTGTGCAGGTTTACCGGCTTTTACATTGGCAATTTCATCGTCAATGAAGTTAATCAGTTGAGCATGTAAAGTGAATGGTGCATGAAGCAGCTTTTTCGGCTTCGCCATTTTCCCCATACCAGTCAATTCTTGGAAAATACGGTGCACATCTTCGCAGACATCTTTATCTGTCGTCATCAAACCATAATCGGTATAAATACGCGCATTACCCGCATGATAGTTACCTGTTCCCAAATGAACATAGCGTACTAATTTATTATTTTCACGGCGTACCACTAAAATCATTTTGGCGTGAGTCTTATAGCCTACAATGCCATATACAACGACTGCACCTGCTTCTTGCAATACGTTAGCAACCTCGATATTTGACTCTTCATCAAAACGAGCACGCAACTCAATAACTGCGGTCACTTCCTTACCATTACGTGCAGCTTCGGCAAGTACTTGTACAATTTCAGAATCCACACCACTACGATAAAGTGTTTGCTTGATTGCAAGCACTTGTGGATCACGCGCTGCTTCACGTAACAATTGAATGACTGGTGCAAATGATTCAAATGGATGATGCAATAGAATATCTTGCTTTTGCATTGCAGCAAAAATGCTTTCCGATTTTTTGAATGCTTTTGGAATCACAGGTGTATGTGAGTCATAACGTAAATGCGGACGTTTAAAATTTGAAAGTAAACGCGCTAAATTTACCGGCCCATCAACACGATAAAGCTGCTCTTCGTTTAAGTCGAACTCGTCCAATAAATATTCATAAATATGTTTTGGACAATTATGCGTTACTTCTAAACGTACCGCTCGACCAAAACGACGTGAACTCAATTCACCTTTTAGTGCTTTAGCAAGATCTTCAACATCTTCATTCAATGCTAAATCAGCATTACGCGTCACACGGAATTGATAACAACCTGTTGCTGTCATGCCTGGAAATAGATCAGAAACATGCTCGTGAATAATCGCAGAAAGCATGACATGGTGTTCTTTACCATCGGTCAGCTCATCTGGTAAACGAACAACACGAGGCAGTGAACGCGGTGCAGGAACAACGGCTAAATCAATTTGACGACCAAAGGCATCTTTGCCTTCTAAGGTGACAATGAAGTTCAAGCTTTTATTGACTAAGCGAGGAAATGGATGCGCTGGATCAAGGCTGATTGGTGTCAATACTGGCGCAACTTGCTCTTGGAAATACTTCTTAATCCAAGCAGATTGCGCAGGTGTTAACTCGCCACGACGTAAGAAGCAAATATCTTCTTCACGTAACTTCGGTAAGATTTCTTCATTTAAAATACGATATTGGCGTTCGATTGCCGCATGTGCAGTTCTAGAAATTTCATCCAAAACTTGTTTAGGTGTCAAACCATCAGGAGTGCGACTTTCATTGCCTAAAGTCAGTTGCTCCATCATGCCAGCAACACGAATCTCGAAAAACTCGTCTAAATTACGCGAAAAGATGAGTAAGAAATTCATCCGCTCTAACAAGGGATGGAGTGGATCAACCGCCTGTTCTAGTACACGTAAATGGAAATCGAGAATCGAAAGTTCACGATTTATATAACGATCGTTGTAACTATATTCTATGGGCGCTGTTGTCGTCACTGCAGTATTCATACCGAACCTTATCGCTTTAATTTATCAAGTGATCGTTTAAGTATGCTGCAAAATTATGTCATTTTGGTAAAAAAGCCCAAAAATATTAGGCTTTTTTTAAATAAAATGAACTATTGAGGAATTTGTGTACCATTCATATATTTTAAAATGACACGTTTGCGATATTGCAACTTACGATCATTTCTATGGTCTTGGTAATATTTAGGATTCGGTAATAAAGCAGCTAAAAATGCAGCTTGTTCACGCGTTAAACTTTTTGCACTTTTTCCATAATAAAACTGAGTTGCCGCCTCAACGCCATAAATATTTTGTCCAAACTCCACAGAGTTCATATATACCTCTAGGATTCGACGCTTTGACCACATACGCTCCATCATCCAAGTTGCCACGGCTTCCTGACCTTTACGGATGAATGATCGTTGATTGTAGAGAAATAAATTCTTGGTAAGTTGTTGTGAAATCGTAGAACCACCTGCGACCACTTCACCTTTTTCACTATTCCGTTCTAAAGCATGTTGGATACCCGCCCAATCAAAGCCATGATGATGAATAAACTTCGCATCTTCACCAGCTAAGATCGCATGCTTGAAGTTATCACTAATGTCATCGTAATCACGCCATTCTTGCTGAATAGGTTTGAAATCCGACCAATAATCTAGCCGCATGAACATTGTTGTTTGAACAGGATGTGTTCTCCACCACACCAAGCTAGAAAAAATCCATAGCTGGATAAGCAGAATTACCCCAATAATCAACATGACTGTACGTGCTAAAAAGGCTTTCATTAAAGTGCTTCACTCCTTCGGATATCGGCGTTATGACATATGATCCATGTCTCGTCCCGTCAATTCATGCTAAGCTATTTTTCATATTCATGGCTAGCTCAAACATATGACGGAAACGACTCCACCACAAATCAATCAAAAATTGCAAATACAAACATGGTGGTTTACTGCAATCTTAATTGCGGTCAATGTTGGATTATTTGGTTGGCAAATCCTTACAGGTGT
The DNA here is from genome assembly GCF_000241225.1 of Acinetobacter sp. NBRC 100985. NCBI lineage: Bacteria > Pseudomonadati > Pseudomonadota > Gammaproteobacteria > Moraxellales > Moraxellaceae > Acinetobacter > Acinetobacter sp. NBRC 100985. Next base: position 162,183 of record NZ_BAEB01000023.1, read on the forward strand.
GAATATTACCGACCCATCCCCTATGGATGCAATCGCTTGGGGCGCTGATTTTACACCACTCACCTTTTCGGGTGAGCCTGAACGCCTTTTTAGCAGCATGTTTTTCCATTTTGGATTGATCCATTTAATGTTAAATATGTGGGCACTTTATATATTTGGCAGTGTCGCTGAGCAGTTATTTGGTCGTTCCTATTATATCGGTATGTATTTTCTTGCGGGTTTGATGGGAAGTGTACTTTCTAGCTATCTGAGTATTCGTGACGGTTATCAACTCTTACAACATTTTGACCCAAGCTTGCTCCCTCATATCAGTGCAGGTGCATCAGGAGCAGTCATGGGGCTGGGCGCAGCACTGACAGCTGTTTCATTATTTCCAGCATTACCAAGACAACGTTTTTGGTTAGATAAAAAATCTCTAGTTATGGTGATGGCGATCAACCTAATCTTTGGTTTTACGGTTTCAGGAGTTAACAATGCAGCCCATATCGGCGGCATGATCATGGGGGCTTTGCTTGCAAGTCTTTGGTATTTCGGTCAAAAGACCCAACGTAAAGTTGCTATACAAATGATTGCACTGGTTCTGTGTAGCGTATTACTTGCTGGATTTTATTTTTATTGTACGCAGTTAAGTACAGGTCTCACCCCATTATGGGATGAGATTCTGCGTCAAAATCAACTGACTTTTTAAGATTGATTGATTTCTCTTAAACTTTGTAATGGCGGAATATCGCATAAATAACTCAGACGATATCGTCCAATTAAAGTACATACCAGCATCATTGCTAAAGGTAAAATAAACCAAATTTCTGGATGCAATTGGACTGCCATTTGCATCTTATAACTTGCAATTGCACTGATTACTTCTGCAAATAAGCACGCCACAATACCAGCAAGTAAACCAATAAAACCAATCTCTAAGCTGAGCATCCGCTTTAATTTATTTTTAGCGACACCAAATGAACGCAATAATGCAACCTCTTTACGGCGCTCATCCATCAATACATTTAAGCAGGCAATTAAAACCAACACACCAGACATGCCAACAAGCACAGCCAATACCGTCACGATCTGAACCAATACATTCATCAAGCGTTTAACTTCATCCAATATCCGCCCAACATCAATAAATACTGTATTGGAAAATTGCTGAATGAGCTGTACCATTTTTGGCTGATCGACTGTCGGAACATAAAAACTGCCTAAATAACTTCCTGCATTTTCATCCATGGTTTGAGGAGAGAAAATAAAGAAGAAATTGGGGCTAAAACTTTCCCATTCCACTGAACGAAGATTAATTACTTTGGCTTCTAATATCCCCTCAGGCAAGCTAAAGCGTAATTGATCACCAATTTTAATGCCTAACTCAGTGGCTAATTTTTCCTCAACAGAAACTTGCCCTACTGCACTGAAATTTGCTTCGCCTTGTGTAATGACATTGTCAGTCGGATATGCACTCGCTTGCGTCAGATTCAATTCACGTCGAAGTGAATTATTTTGCTTAATCAACTCAGGAGAAAATGCCTGATTATTCTTCGCAATTAATCGCCCTCGAATGTTTGGATATAGTGGTGTTGAAGACCAATTATTCTGCTCAAGCTGTTGTTTAAATTGAGGCATATCAAATGGAGGTAAACCATATACAAATTGGTTTGGTGTTCCCTCTGGTAATTGTTGCTGCCAACGTTGCAATAAATCTGTTCTTAATACACTCAGCACTGTAATCAAGCTTAAACCAAGTGCTAATGCCGTGATTTGTAAAGCTGTTTGATGCGGTATACGTACATAAGCTGACAAAGGATGCTTTAATCGTTTAATGGCTTTTAACAGCAACCAGATCATCGCAAAAAGCACAGTACATAGCACAAGAATCGCCACTAAAACCAAAAGGCTTAACTGTAAATTATCGCTCAACACCAAACTAAAAATGATAAGACTAGAAATCCCCACAGCGAACATCGCCACATAGGACTTACGAGAACGTTCTTGTTGACGAATGACTCGAATAGGCGGAGTGTTTAACAGCTCCCAAATACTTGGCAGAATAAAACCTATCAATACCATTACACTGGTAAAAATAGCGATAGGCAAAGCCATGAGTAAATCACTTACCGCAAAGCTCAGCTGCAATTGAGGAATCAACTGTAGCATTAACTGCAACAATCCATATCCCAAGCCAATCCCAATCAAACTACCAAGTGCAATCGAAATCAAACTCACAATCCCAAGTAAAATAATGTAAGCCGATAAAATCTGACTCTTACTCGCGCCTAAACAGCGCATCAGTGCAATATGATCTTGATTTTGTTGTACATAACGCTGGCTCGTTAAAGCAATCGCAATACCACATAGCAGAATCGTCAAAAGATTGGCAAGCTGTAGAAAAGTATCTAAATTCTCTATGGGCTTCATCAATCTTGTATTGGATTGACTTGCATCTCGTAACTTAAGTGATGTTTGTTCGGCTGTTTCTGCTTGTGACTCTACTTTTTGATTATCGGATTCAGGGTCAATTTGTTGCCTAAATATCTTCTTATAAGCATCGACAGCATTTGGTTCTCCAGCCATCAATAAGCGATATTCGATACGACTACCAACTTGAATTGCATTGGTTTTAGCAATATCAGCTTGATGAATAATTACGGTTGGAGAAAAACCTGAGAACCCAAGCTCTTGATTTGAATCATGTTCAATGAGACCTGTGACTTTAAACTCGCCATCAGCAATTGCAACATTATCCTCCAATTTAACGCCGAGAAGATCCATCGCACGGGGACTCAGCCACACCTCTCCTTGTTTTATTTGCTGAGCTTTTGGTGCAATCTCAAGCTGTCCACGAAGCGGGAAAGCGCCATCAATGGCTTTGACATTCACCATGACAAATTGATCTTGAGTATGCGCCATTGAACCAAACAGCGTGACCGAAGCCTGTTTTAAATTGAGTTTTTTTGCCTGTTCATGCCAATTTTCTTGAATCGGTTGATTATCAGATAGAACGAGATCCGCACCCAGCATTTCAGCAGCTTGAAGCGTTACTGCATTCTGAACTTGAGTATTACTGAACTTTAAAGCGGTTGTCGCACTAATAGCCAATGACAGTGCAATGATCAGTAAATATAAACCACCTGTGCGAAAGCTTTGTAACAGTAAAGGTTTCAGGATCGAGTTCATATTCTCTCCTCAGCCTTTACAATTTCTTGAATCTGACCATCCACAAGTTTGACATGACGTTGACACAGCGCTGCTAAATTTTGATCATGTGTTACCAACACTAAAGTCGTGCCCAACTCACGATTTAAATCAAATAATAGTTGTTCGATTTCTTCCGCTGTTTGTCCATCCAAGTTGCCTGTAGGTTCATCTGCAAAAATAATTTTTGGCTCAGCAATCAATGCTCGTGCAATGGCAACGCGTTGTTGCTCACCGCCTGATAAAACTTTAGGTGTTTGTTGAGCCTGACGACTTAATCCAACTCGCTCTAACCAAGCCAAAGCCTTTTGCTCAGCTTGTTTAAAATGAAAATCAGGCTGTAGACGCAAAGGTAACATCACATTTTCCAATGCGCTAAGCTGTGGCAACAATTGAAATGATTGGAAAACAAAACCAATATTCTCCAAGCGAACCTGCGCTCGTTGCTCTTCAGTCAACGAATGCACAGCCTTTCCACACACCCATAATTCACCGTCACTCGGACGATCTAGTGTTGCTAAAATACCGAGTAAAGTCGATTTCCCTGAACCTGAACGTCCTGTAATGGCAATTTGCTCACCTGCATAAACCTCTAAATCAATCTCTTTTAAGATGGTGAGATTTTGCTGATTGATTTGAATATTTTGTGTAACTTTTTGGGCAGAAATAATCGCTTGTGGCATGATGTCACGTATCCTTTAGGACAAATTTGAAGTGCTATGCAAATATCTAAAGTTATCTTGTCGGTATCAAAAACGCTTGGAACAATCACTCTATGTTTAGTACCAGCACTGGTTTCTGCAAAGACTATTTTAATTTTGGGTGATAGCCTGAGTGCAGGTTATGGTATTGATGCAAAACAAGGTTGGGTTCATTTACTCCAACAACGCTTAAACCAACAGTATCCGAAACAACATAAAGTGGTCAATGCAAGTGTCAGTGGAGAAACAACAAGTGGTGCACTGGCGAGACTGCCAAAACTACTACAGACTTATAAACCAGAAATTGTTGTGATCGAACTTGGCGGTAATGATGGTTTACGCGGTCAGCCACCGCAAATGATTCAAAAAAACTTGGCACAATTGGTACAACTCAGTCAGAAACAAAAAGCCAAAGTTTTACTGTTTGGTATGAAGATACCACCAAACTATGGAACAGCGTATAGCACTGCCTTTGAAAATAATTATAAAGTTGTAAGTCAGCAATATAAGATCAAGCTCTTACCATTTTTTCTTGATGGTGTAGCAGGAAATAAAAGTTTGATCCAAAACGATCAAATCCATCCGAATGCGAAAGCTCAACCGATTCTACTCAATCTCACCTACCCATACATAAAAAGTGCTTTATAAGCACCTTTTATGACGAAATATATGAGTCGTTAGAAATCAAAAAAAATCACTTCACCAGTTTCTAAAGAATACTCAGCACCCACTACAATCAATTTGCCTTTTTCAATCAAGCTTTCAAGCACTGCTGAGCCGTGACGTAATTGATTCACAGATGCAAATACATTTGAACGAACAGCATGTGCAGACAATTTTTTCAAATCATCCTTTAATTCAGTCTGCATTAAAATTTCGACAGAAGGACGCACACGATTCACAATCGACATTAGATTTGACGATGGTGGTTGATCTGGATTTTTTAAGGTATCAATCGTTGCTTGAATCGCACCACAGTGGCTATGACCCAATACAACAACAACAGCGCAATCATAACGCTCAGCTGCGAACTCAACACTTCCGACTTGTGATGGCGCAACAACATTGCCCGCAACACGAATAACGAATAAATCCCCTAACCCTTGGTCAAATACCATTTCAGCTGGTACTCGAGAATCTGAACATCCTAAAACAATTGCAAAAGGATTTTGTTCACTGGCCATTTCGGCGCGCTCTTGGTGAGAGAGTAGTTTCTGTTGGGTTGCTTCCCCTTTCACAAAACGAGCATTACCAGCTTTTAATCGTTCTAGCGTTTCTTGGGCGGTGAGCATGCTTAAATCCATCTATGATTGACATGAAAAAATAGTTTAATGTGGACATGTTCGAAAGTCACTGACAAAAATAAAAACTCTCAAGTTAAAGGCTGTCGTTTTCATCAAGGAAATAGTGGAAATTTACTCATTTCATTGGCAAGAATTTCCAGACCCTTGTAGATTATGCAAATGACTCAGCTGGAAACTTCAACAATAATCAATTGGTTTAAAAAATAAATCAAGGATAGAACAATGATGATGAATACCCTATTACCAATACCATTTCGTAAAACATTTACAGCTTTTTTACTCAGTTGTAGCCTTGGAGCGATGGCAATTCAAACCACACAAGCTGCTGAAATTGAAATGAGTTTTCAAAATTTATTACAACAAGAACGTGCTTGGGCAGGCTTACAAACCAAAACTTTAAAAGTTGGCGATATTACGTGGTCATACAGCGAAGGCGGACAAGCTGGTAAGCCAATTGTTATTTTAATTCACGGCTTAGCTGGAAGTCGTGATAACTGGAATCGTGTGGCACATGCTTTAACGGCAAATTATCATGTGATCATTCCTGATCTGCCTGCCAGTGGTGAAACAAAAGTCCCTAAAGAATTTGATTATTCTGTTCCAAACGTCACAGAAAAATTACGTCGTTTTATTGAAGCTGCAAATCTTACAGGTCCAGCTCATATCGCAGGACATTCATTAGGTGGCTCAATTGCAATGCTCTACGCTGGTCAGTATCCATTCGAAACGAAAAGCCTGTTTTTAATCGATGCAGCAGGTGTTTATAAGTCAGCGACCACACCTTACCTAAAAGATCCAGCTCAAGTTAAAAATATGATTGTGAGCAAGAAAGGTGATTTTAATTACTTAATGCAACAAGCGATGTACTCGCCACCATTCATTCCGAAAGAAATTGCGCAAGCACAAGAAAAAATGATGATTGGGCAAGTTGAAGAAACACAAAAGATGGTTGATCAAATTATTGCGCTCAATAAGCTCTTTACGCCTGACTCTTTTGCTTTACTTGCGAAATCAATTGATGCCCCAACACTGATTTTATGGGGCAAACAAGATAAAATTATTAATGTTGAAGTAGCACCTGAGTTAAAATCCCTGCTGAAAAATGCACAGACCCCAGTGATTTTGGATAATGTTGGTCACATGCCAATCTTAGAAGCAGATCAATTGGTGGTTCAGCAATATTTACCATTTTTAAGCAAGATTCAGGCACAAAAACCTGCAACTGCCCCATCACCATAATTTAAATCATTATTTGAGCTTTTATGTCTAAACATCCAATGATAGAACAACTGATTGATGCACAACTTGATTTTTTAGATCATGAATTTGCACAAGCTGAAACCATTCAACATGAGTTTAAGCAGTTCTATCATTGGTTGCGTTTACAACAACTTCAGCATATTTGGTCATTTGAACAGATTATTGATCTGATCGAAAAACAAATTTTAGCAACGCCTGCGAGTTCTTTTTTAGTCGAACAAATTGCAGAACATATCCGATTTGCTTTAATTCATCCGTTAAATGATCAAACTACAATCGAAGATGTAATTCCTGTACTGACCATTGATTCAATCGCGCAATACGTTGCGAGTAAAAGTGGTCATCGTCAACGGCTCATTAAAACGATTGTCAATAATCCTGCGTTCTCAGCATTAGTCACTCAACTGATCCAACACTCAATTCAAGACTATTTAGATAACTCTGTTATCTCTAAACGTGTACCTGGTGTGGGTCACTTTATGAAAATGGGGAAATCTGTTTTAGAAACAGTCACTGACTCAAACCTGAATGATACTATCGGCCATTATTTGCAAAAGAATATTTTGAAGATTAGCCAAATGAGCGAAAGTGTTTTAAATCAACATTTTAATGATGAAAAACTTTATCATTTTCAGGCAAATCTTTGGCATAAAATTAAAGTCATGCCATTATCAGTTTTACATAATTATTTAGAAGTTCAGGATTTACCCAAAACCGTAGGTATGGGACATGAAATTTGGGAGCATATTCGTCAAACACCGTATTTAAAACAGCAAGTTCATGACGGTGTTTATGCATGGTATGCACGCAATCAAGAGCGAAGCTTTGATCTATTGTTACGTGATCTCAATATCGATGAAGACTTAATTCAAAATGAGCTAAGCAAATTATTAGCGCCAGTTTTAAAGCAAGTGATTGAAACAGGTTATTTAAGAGAACGAGCACGTTCTTATTTAGAAAAGTTTTATTATTCTGAACAAGTGATGAGTATTTTAAAACAAGAAAGATAAGGCAAATTCACCTTACCTTTCTTGCAATCAACTTAGAAGCTATAAGTCACACCGAGATTATAACGACGACCATCTAAGACATAGTTATAGGTATCTTTATCAATCTCTTTGTCAAATAAATTATAAACGCCTGCTGCAACTGCAATGTTTTGTGTTGGCTTATAGTTCAATCCAACATCAACCATCGTATAAGCAGGTTTACCTTTTGCCATTGCGGTACGACTCAAATAATCAGATGTTTTACTGCGATAGTTGACACGTCCCCAGCTTGAGAACTGATCGTTAATTTCCCAGTCAGCAGTCGTATTGAACATATGCTTTGGCATTTCATTTAAAGGTTTTCCTTTATTGATACCACTTTTTTGTTCCGTATCCGTGAAGGTGTAATTCGCAGATACATTCACATTTGGCAGAGCCTGCCAACCAAACGTTACTTCCGCACCACGCATGCTCGCTTTATCAACGTTCTCACGTAAGCTAACAAAGTCAAATTTTTCACCTAACCAATCACACTCTAACGCACCAACATTTTCACCCTGACAAGTTCTAACTTCAGTAATCTTATCTTTAAACTCACTATTAAATAGTGTTAATCCAGCATTTAAGTTATCTAAATTATCCCAGTTAAATGACACTTCATAGTTCACACTTTTCTCTGGTTTTAGATCAGGATTACCGACAATAACTCCCTTACTTTGTCCGCCACCTGTTGCTTGTCCCCATTCAGCAACGGTTGCACGCAATGCTGGTGTTTTATAGCCTGTAGATACACCACCTTTGATCACCCAGTTATCATTTAAACCCCAAACGCCATAAACCTTTGGACTCCAATGATCACCAAACTTCTCGTCTTCATCTAGACGTAATGAAGTTGTCAAAGTGAAATCATCCACAATGTTCCATGCATTTTCAGCAAATAGTGCCCAGCTATAACGATCTAAGCTCGAAACAGGTGTAGAACCACCGATGCTTAATTGATTGCCCTTATCTTCTAATTCTTCTTTTAAATACATCCCACCAAAGCTAAGACTGTGACGATCAAAATTAATTTTATTGATTGTATTAAATGTCGTATTAATCGCTTCCATATTACGTGATGGATTTTCATTTTCCTCACGTTGAATATAAGAGTGTGTTTCTACTGCACCAAGTGTACCTCGGTGTGTCAAACTGTATTCTGTACGGTAATAATCTGTGAGTGAGTTTACTGGTGGATTTCTGCCTGTTTGAATTGGCGAAATACTCTTGCCAACCGTTGCATCACGATTTTGAATTGAACGTTGATATTCCAAATCAAAAGTATGTTGATCATTTGGCGTAAGTGTTAATGCTGCCCCACCTGCACGAATTTTTTGCTCACTATACCCCCCATAAATTTCATCTTCATCACGTTGCGAATATAAACCATTGGCCTTGAAAGATAAAAGATTTGCAATTAAAGGGCCTGCAATATATGCATTGGTTTGATAAATATTTCCTGATTTTGAGTTTTCTTGTAATGTCGTATCTAGCTTAATTGATCCAGTCCATTCATTGGTATTTTTCTTGGTAATAATGTTAATTACCCCGCCCATGGCATCAGAACCATATAAGCCTGACATTGGACCACGAATCACTTCAATTCGCTCAATCGCACCAATATTAGGTAACCATCCCTGTTCAATTCCAGAGTTATCACTATTTGGTCTTACAGAACGCGTGTTTACTTTTTTTCCATCAACCATGATGACTGTGTAAGCACTCCCCATACCACGGATACTAATATCACTTGAACTTCCACCGCCTGTTACCACAACCCCAGGTACATCTTTCAATGCATCAGTGACATCGCGATAAGCTTTTTTATTAATTTCTTCTTGTGTGAGAACTGAAATAGAAGCAGCAGCTTTTTTAATATCTTGCTCAAAGCCACTTGCTGTGATCACAATTTTTTCTAGTTGAGTAACTTCGTTTGTCTGAGTGTCGTTCGCATTCGCGATTGCCATCATACTACCAAGAACAGAAATTGCGAGTAGTGATTGACGAGCTAATTTATTGGACATATTCCCACCTAAACATGACAAATCTTAAGATTTGCTTAAAAAATTTAGGAGAATTCTAACAAAAAACAAATAAAACTCAATACAAATGATAATTATTATTATTTATATATTCATCTTTTTTGTTCTACATCTTGTTATGAAACAAAGAAAAATATTTACTGATGTTTTTCTGACATGAAAAAAGCCCTCGAAAGGGCCTTTTCCAATAGATGATATTTCAAGTTTTTTACTTAAAATATGCGCCTTCTGCTTGGCTATGGTCAGTTTGATCAACGACACGCTGTAACTCAGGAACGTGTTGCTTTAATGTGGTTTCAACACCTTGCTTTAAAGTTACATCAATCGCTGAACAGCCTTGGCAACCACCACCGAATTTTAATACAGCAGTTAGACCGTGTTCTGCATCATCCTGAACTTCAACAAGACTACAGTTACCACCATGCCCTTCTAAGCTCGGGTTAATTTCAGATTGAAGTACATAAGTAATGCGCTCTTCAATTGAAGCATCTGGACCAACACGTGGAACCTTTGAGTTAGGTGCACGGAATGTTAATTGTCCACCAAAACGATCTTTGTTGTAGTCAATTACAGCATCAAGCAAATATGGAATTGATGGTGCATCTACATAAGCTGGAAAGTCTGGATAATCCTGCTTATAGTCTGTTGGCACAACCTCTTCAGGTGCACTATAAGCCATACAACACTCTGCACGTGGTGTACCCGGATGCTCTACAAAAACACGAACGCCAATTCCTGGAGTATTTTGCTTTGCTAATAAATCACGTAAATACTCTTGTGCAGAGGGAGTAATCAAAAGGTTTGGAATTTCTTCTGCGACAGCAGTGTTGGTGTTCTCAGTCGACATAACAATAATCCTCAAGCTGATGTCGTTATATTAACCGAAGATGGAGGGTAATAAAAAAAATCAACCATTTTTGTAGGAATTATATGCAAGATCATTGTTTATTAAGTTTTTAATGGCATTATTGCTTAGACACTGATCAATTTAAAACATTTATGTTACATCTACCCTTTAGCCATACTGTGACGCTTATCATTATCACAGTTGCAATTTCTTTATTGGCATTCTCCAATCAGGCAGTGATGAACCGTCTGATTTTTTGGCCTCCTGCAATGCAACGTGGTCAATTTGATCGTTTCATTACCCATGGTTTTGTCCATGCTGATGGTACACATTTACTTTTTAATATGATTACCCTGTTCTTTTTTGGGAATATCATTGAGAGTTTTTATCGTCAGTTTTTCTACGACATGGGCTTTGTGTTGTTTTATCTAGGTGGTTTGATTTTTGCGATCTTACCAAGCTATTTAAAACATAAAAATGATGTCAGATGGGCAAGTCTTGGGGCTTCAGGAGCTGTATCTGCAGTTTTATTTGCCTATATTCTGTTTCAACCTTGGAACTTAATTTTTGTATTTTTCATTCCAGTACCCGCAATTATTTTTGCAATTTTATATGTCGCATATAGCATCTGGTCAGGGAAACGCGGCAATAGCAACATCAATCACAGCGCTCATCTTTGGGGAGCTGCTTATGGTGTCGTCGTCACAATCTTATTAGAGCCTAGAGTTGTTCCACACTTCCTTAATCAACTGACTAAATTACCTTTTTAAAATCTGAAAATAAATTCAATTGAAAAATAAGCCTCATATTTGAGGCTTTTAAATATCATCATTGATACAAATATTAGTTAAAAATTTCATTTTTTATCTAGTAGAAAATCGAATATACCCTTAAAGTTCCTATGGAAAAACATAAAGATTGGGATGAAATCATGAAAAAAACTTTATTGTGCTTAAGTGCATTATTCTGTCTTGGATTATCAGGTTGTGCTGTACACACACCTCACGGCAGTGTCGTCGTTGATCCAGATCATAATCATGGTGGTTCAGGTAATTTCTGTCCTCCTGGTCAAGCGAAGAAAGGTCGCTGCTAATCAGTTTCCAACCTAAGCTCATTGCAATGGGCTTAGGTAGTCTAAACTTCCTACAATAAGCATCTAAAATAAGATTTACTCTATCAGATAATTGCAAAAAACATCACTTTTTTTCTGTTCTTGGATTTCATTTCCGCAAAACCCATATACTATATAGGGAAATGTATTTTATTCATTTTTATGGGATTTCTTAGATGAATCAAATCCAGCCCTGTGTCGTTACCGAAATATTGAATAAGGTTCAACATGCAGATGATTGGATTAATTTTCTAGAACAACTCAATCTCCATTTTAATGTTCAAGCATCACAGCTTTTAGCCGTTGATCTGGAAGTACAAGCTCTGTCTTTCAGTGTCCATCACGCAGTAAATCTTGATGAGAATCAACTCGAACAAGCCGCTTTAAAACAAATCCGTCTAGCCATAGATGATGACCCTCGCTTAAAAAAAATGTTACTAGCACCAATGAATGGTTGGATGCATTGTTCACAACATTTTCAAGAAAATGAAATCACCCAAACTGAAGTCTATCAACAAGTATTACAACCACTAGATTTAAGATTCTGTTCTGCGATTCAAGTCATATATGATCAAAAAGTTTGTGTTATTTTAGCTTTCCTCAGTAGCCAAGATCGAGGTAGCTTAAATTGTTCAGAATTACAACCGATCTATGAGATTTTGCCAGTTTTACAACAAAAAATTCAGCAATATCGACATCATTTTGAATATTCAACAATGACGCTTCTCGGATCACAATTGATCCAAAAGATGAAGCAGCCGATTGCGATTATTAATCTAAATGGTGATATCTTAGAGATAAATGCTGAAGCAGAACAATTATTTGAAAATAATGAGCTGATTCAAATTAAACAGCGTCGTTTTAGCCTGAATGAACATCATCAGCAGCTGTTTGATCAAAACCTAATAGAATTAGAAAGAAATTATAAAAATCATAGACAACTTGATTCTAAAGAACAGACGAAAATCATGATGCTCAGCGATGATTTATTTCTAACATTAGACTTACTTAGCCCAGAAAAGACGCATAAAATTTTTGGATTACGTCCCGTTTTACTTGCAACATTTTCTGGGCTTCAACACCGCCCTAAATATCAGAAAGAGCTTTATACACAATTATTTATGTTTACACCTGTGGAACATAAGATATGTGAGCAATTACTAGAAGGCAAAACGACCAAAGAAATTGCGCTCACCCACGAAATCCAGTTAGATACGGTTAAAAAACATCTAAAATCTATTTTTAAGAAGACCAAAACCAATCGGCAAGCTGGATTGATCCAGCTATTAATGCAGTTTCTATAAATAGTTTAAAGATCTTTTTACTATGCAATTTCAGCTGGAAATGCAATCACTTGGTCAATTTTCATCTTATTCATTGACACCATCAACAAACGATCTATTCCCAAGGCTATTCCTGAACATTCAGGCATATTAGGTAAAGCTGCCAATAAGTTGTGATCAGTCGGGATTGTTGGCAAACCTTGCTTTAAACGCTCAGTATTATCAGCTTCAAAACGAGCGGCTAAAACATCTGCATCTAACAATTCATCATATGCATTGGCAAGTTCTAAACCTTCGATATAAACCTCGAAACGCGCTGCAACAAGTTCCCCATCTTCATCTTGTTTTACCTTCGCTAAAGAGGCCATTTCAGGAGGGAAATCAGTCAGAAAAACAGGCCCATCAAAACCTAAGCTCGGCTCAACAAAATGGGAAAATAATAAATCCATATACGCTAGGCGATCATCACCTAGATCAAGATTCAATCCAACTCGATTTGCTACGCTCTTCAACTGCTCTAAGCTTGCTTGTAAAGGATTAATCTCTAAACGATCTTGGAATGCATGCTTATAGCTTAAAAGATAAGGACGAACTTCACCAAAACGGTGAGATAGACACAGCTCAAGTAAATCAGCTGTTTCATGCATTAATCCTTTTAAATCTAAAGCTGGCCGATACCATTCCAACATTGTAAATTCACTATTGTGCTTACGACCATGTTCATCATCACGAAATACTTTACAGATTTGATAAATTGCCCCACTACCACTGGCCAATAAACGTTTCATTGGAAATTCAGGTGAAGTCTGCAAATATTGCGTGTTTAACTTGCCATAAATATGACGCTGCACTTGTACTGATGCTAAATGAACATCCGTCACGCCTGCCTGTGAGAGAATAGGAGTTTCCACTTCCCAAACACCACGCTCAGCAAAAAACTGACGGATTTTTTGATACATTGCTGCACGTGCTTTGAGTGCATCGATAGAACATGTCGGTTGATAACGATTCATAGCCCCACTCACGCTTTAGGTCCTCCATGTGCCGCCCATTCACGGCGCAATGGATAATTCTTACGCAGTAGATCAAACGCTGTTTGTTCAACCTTGCCCGCATCAACACAAGCACGAAGTTGTCGATCATCTTCAGCAATATTATAAATTTGAGTCAAATGCTGTTTGAGCGCAGTTTTTAAATCACGCTGCTCAAAATACTGTTCCACATGAGGCAATTGGCTTTCAAATCGTTTCGATGCCTTATAACCAAAGGTATTACAAAATGCCTCATAGATCATCTGTGTACCTCTCGCCTTACCTTCCAAGCTATAACCTGCGATATGTGGCGTTGCCAGAGCGAGCTGATCGAGTAATTGCTGTGAAATTTCTGGCTCAAACTCGAACACATCTAACACTACTTGGCGTTTTGTCTTTTCAATATTTTCAATTAATGCAGATTGTTGAATCACTGGTCCACGCGCACTATTAATTAAAATCGTCGAATCTTTCATTTGAGCAAAAGCAGCTTGATTAAATAAATGCTGTGTTGGATATTCGCCTGATTTTGTTAATGGTACATGAATTGAAATCGCATCAGCTCTTTTTAAAAGCTGCTCAAAAGCGACATTTTCGATACCATCAAGTTGAACATATGGATCATATCCGATCACATGCCAACCAAGGAGTTGTGCCATTACAGCAAGACGGCTTCCAACATTTCCCAAACCCACAATAGCCAACGTAAATGCGCTATTTTGTTCTAATAGATCAATATTTAAATGCAATAAAGCAGTAATTACATATTCAGCTACGGCTTGAGCATTACAACCCGCTGCATTACTCCAGCGAATATGTTTTTGCTCTAAAGCTTGAATATCTAAATGATCAGTCCCAATCGTTGCACTACCCACAAACTTAATTTTTGTTTGGTCAATAAGATCATGATTTACTTTTGTGACTGATCGCACTAGCAATGCATCAGCATTTTCAACATCAGCATGTGTAAGTGTTCGCCCTGCTTTATGCTGAATTTCTGCAAATTCCGCGAAGAAATAATCGGTAAATGCCAAATTTTCATCTGCGATAATTTTCATGCAGAACCGTCCTATAGAAAATCAACACTTATTATCCTTAGCATAGGCAAATTTGACAATTCAAATCTGTTTAACTTGCATACAATATTGCAATAAGCACTAAAATTTTGATGCATTGTTGCGATGTATTGCCAATCTCGAATCCTATTTTTAATTTTATAATAAGCATATCCCCCTTTCTTTCTACTTTCACTATGTCTCTTTATTCTCCTTATAAAGGCAAAAATGGTCTCAAACGAATCTTTGACGCGACAGGCTATTCACTTGCTGGATTCAAGGCTGCTTTTAGTCATGAGGCCGCATTTAGACAAGTCATTTTGCTGAATCTAATTCTGATTCCATTGAGCTTCTTTGTTCATGTATCGGCGTTAGAACAAGCATTAATGGTTGCTGTTTGTTTGTTAGCAATTATCGTTGAGTTATTTAATTCAGCTATCGAAGCTGTTGTAGATCGTATTTCTTTGGAAAAACATGAATTGTCTAAGAATGCGAAAGATATGGGGAGCGCAGCTCAATTTGTTTCTTTAGCGATTATTTTCTTTACTTGGGTAATTATTTTATTTAAATAACAATAAAAAATAATGCATTGATAACCATTACCATCTTTTTGATTATTCAATTCTTTGATGTTAATGGTTATTTATAAATTACACTTATTCCAATTCCATCTAAAATGCGAAACCAATCCCTACTACAGGACCTTTCTGCTCAGTATCCCATTTAAAACTACCACTTTTATAATCCTGAGATACATAACGATATCCAACTCTAAAGTTGATAGGTGCTGAGAATACTTTTTGGCGATATCCTACATATGCTTGAGCAATTTGTGTTTGTTCAGTGCCATAAGTATATTGAGCAGCAATGTTCCAAGGAGAGTCTGTGTTGTAACGAAAACGCGCACCACCAAAGTATTCGAACCAATCTTTCTCGACTGCAACCACTTTCCCCAAAGCGCCTAAATTCCCCTCTAAATCCGTGTAGTTAAAGCCCAAAGTAGGTTCAATCACCAAACCTTTTCCCTGCGGATACTGCTCATAGGCTCGATAATAAATTCCTAAATTACTTAAATTCACTTTTGTTGATAATGCTATCGGATAGGAATAAACCTGTTTTTCTTCTTCAGTCTTCACGTATTGAATATCCGAATAAACGCCCCATTTGCCTTTAGCTATTTCAAAATGTCCCATTAATGCTTTATCTAATGAATCTAGCGTATCTTTGAATGGTTGATCTAAATGATAATTCATTCCCTGATAACCAATTTTTCCATCAATATCAGCAGCAAAACCATAAATATTTACAAACACTTTCGTATCGCCAATAAAAGAGTCTTTAAGACTTTCTGCTTGCGCATGGGGAATGAATAATCCACAACTCAGCATATACAGGCAATATTTATACATTTATTTCTCCAAAACCGTTTATAAAAATTTAAGTATGATTCATGTATTTTTAATATGAATTAATTTATTAGTAACGTTTTCCTAAAGTATTTTCTATACTAGAAACGTAAAAAATCCCTACATTAGCAGGGATTTTTTATGATTTGGACGATGATGTGATTACATCATGCCGCCCATACCACCCATACCGCCCATATCTGGTGCAGCTGGTTTGTCTTCTGGGATGTCAGTAATCATGCATTCAGTTGTCAACATTAAACCAGCAACAGAAGCTGCGTGCTCAAGTGCAGAACGCGTTACTTTAGCAGGGTCAAGAATACCCATTTCTAACATATCGCCATATTCACCAGTTGCAGCGTTATAACCGAAGTTACCTTCACCCGCTTTAACTGCATTGATGACAACTGAAGGCTCATCACCTGCATTTGAAACGATTTGACGAAGTGGCGCTTCGATTGCACGACGTAAAATGTTGATACCAGCTGTTTGATCTTCGTTAGCACCTTTTAGGCCATCTAACACATTTACAGCGCGTACTAATGCAACACCGCCACCAGCAACAACACCTTCTTCTACTGCTGCACGAGTAGCGTGAAGAGCATCATCTACACGATCTTTCTTCTCTTTCATTTCAACTTCAGTTGCTGCGCCGATTTTGATCACTGCAACACCGCCAGCTAATTTAGCAACACGTTCTTGAAGTTTTTCTTTGTCGTATTCAGAAGTAGACTCTTCGATTTGAGCGCGGATTTGTTGTACACGCTCAGCGATTTGCTCAGCATTACCAGCACCATCAACGATTACAGTATTTTCTTTAGATACAGTAATTTTGTGTGCAGTACCCAAATCTTGTAGAGAAGCTTGCTCTAAAGACATGCCGACTTCTTCAGAAATTACAGTCGCGCCAGTCAAGATCGCGATGTCTTGAAGCATTGCTTTACGACGATCACCAAAACCAGGTGCTTTAACCGCACATACTTTGATAATACCGCGCATGTTGTTTACAACAAGTGTAGCAAGCGCTTCGCCTTCAACATCTTCAGCGATGATAAGGAGTGGTTTGCCAGTTTTAGCAACAGCTTCTAATACAGTAATCAATTCACGAATATTGCTGATTTTTTTATCAACAAGAAGGATGAATGGATTTTCTAGTTCAGCAGTCAACGTATCTTGCTTGTTTGCGAAGTATGGAGAGATATAACCACGGTCAAACTGCATACCTTCTACAACGTCTAATGCGTCTTCGAAGCCAGAACCTTCTTCTACAGTGATAACACCTTCTTTACCAACTTTTTCCATTGCTTGCGCAATAAGCTTACCAACAGTTGTGTCAGAGTTCGCAGAGATTGAACCCACTTGTTCAATTGCTTTGAAATCATCAGCAGGTTTTGCATTGGTACGGATATTTTCAACAACAGTTTTTACTGCGATGTCGATACCACGTTTCAAATCCATTGGGTTCATACCAGCAGTTACTGATTTGATCCCTTCATTTAGGATTGCTTGTGCAAGTACAGTTGCAGTTGTTGTACCGTCACCTGCGATGTCATTTGTTTTAGAAGAAACTTCACGAACAAGTTGAGCACCCATGTTTTCAAACTTGTCTTTTAAAGAAATTTCTTTCGCAACAGTTACACCATCTTTAGTGATGTGTGGTGCACCGAAAGAACGATCGATAACAACGTTACGACCCTTAGGTCCTAAAGTTACTTTTACAGCATCTGCAAGGACGTTTACGCCTGCAATCATTTTTGAGCGAGCTGAATCACCAAATTTTACGTCTTTAGCTGACATATTAAACTCCGAATCTTTTTAAATACTGAATCTGATAATAAATGTGAGTTATGTGTCGATTAGCCTTCAAGCACAGCTAAGATGTCTGACTCTTTCATAATTAAGAGTTCTTCACCGCTTACTTTAACTGTTGTACCCGCATAAGTACCAAACAATACTTTGTCGCCAACTTTAACGTCTAAAGCACGAACGCCGTTGTCAGTGATTTGGCCATTACCTACTGCAATTACTTCACCTTGAGATGGTTTTTCAGCAGCAGAACCTGGAAGTAAAATACCACCAGCCGTTTTAGTTTCTTCTTCTACGCGACGAATCACAACACGATCATGTAATGGGCGGATGTTGCTCATAGTTAACTCCATCAGACTTAGTCTTATTGATTAATGTGCATTGCCAATTCATGGCAACGCATAAAATTTTGATATGCCACTTTTTTGGGGATGAAAAAAAAGGCTTCAAGGGGAAAATTGAAAAAAAATCTATTTTTTGATGCTTTTTCAAACACTGATTTCAATCACATTGCATTTATCTGGAAATCAGTGCTTTTCGAAGCTGTTTTTATCCTCATTAAACCAATAATGTTCAATCACACCATTATCCAATATCACGTTAAAACTATTAGAAAATCCAAACCGTAATCGATTTGATGTTGCCGTCCCAGCATGGATATCAAAAATAGGATATTCAAAACCCAATTGAAAAATTTGATTTAAATCGTGGACAGCAACTTTATGCAAGTGCCCATGCAATAAACCAAAAAGATGAGTTTTTCCCCACTGTTCTAAAGCCATTTTCCCAAGCACTGGACAATCTTTATCGCCATGATCATTTGGAAATGTGTAAAACGGTTGATGAAACACAACCAGTTTTAATTTGTGAGCAGGAGCATGTTTGAGTTTTTCATAAGTTTCATGAATTTGCTCTAAAGAAATATGTCCACGCGTATGGTAACGACGACGAATGCTGTTCATTCCCACAATATAAAAATGCTCTGTTTCCATAGTCGTTTCTAAACGACCAAAAAAAGCTTGATAACGAACAAATGGTGAGAAAAAACGATTCCAGACATGATAAAGCGGAATGTCATGATTACCAGGCACAACTAAGTACGGAATCGACAACGAGTCTAAAAACTGTCGACATGCATAAAACTGATTAAATCGAGCGCGTTGTGTTAAATCACCACTCACTACAATCGCTTCTGGACGATATTGTTTACAAAACTTTCGTATTGCTTTCAGACAAACATCACGCTCAGTTCCAAAATGCAAATCAGAGAGGTGTAATAACATTTGGAACCATAACTTTTAAAGATGATTTTTGAACTGAGAAATTTAGTGGTGTCTCCAACTCCATAAGTTCTCCATCAATCGCAACCGTAACTTTGTCTTTTTTGCAGCCAACAGTAATATTTTCTGCACAAAAAGTATAAACATCAGGCGTTTGCTCTATTTTCCCTTGAATTAGTTTTAATAACATTTTCAATAAACTAAACCGATCACTTTTGGCTACAACTACACCAGCTAGTTTTCCATTGGCCGCGCATTCAGCAATTCTTAATTTCATATCACACAATTGCAATTGATTATTTCCAAAGAAAATCAAGGGAGTCGCGACTGGATATTTCTGCCCATCAACATTAATAGACAGTTTCAAAGACTTATGTTCACGCAATAACACATCAAGTCCTGAAGTGTATGCATTTAAGGGGAAACGCCCGAAGTGCTGATTATATAGTTCTCGTTTTTTGATAAATAAAGGATAAAGTCCAAGGCTAGCATTATTTAAATAAATCTGATCATTAATTGTAGCAACATGAACTTCACGAAATTTACCCGTTGCAATCACGTCTGCTGCCGCAAAGACATCAATTGGAATATCTAAAACACGAGCAACATAATTAAAAGTTCCTAATGGAATAACCCCCATCGGAATATTGGTATGCATTAATCTTTTCGCAACTGCATTTAATGTTCCATCTCCACCAGCAGCCACCACAACACCACGTAAATCAGCCTGTTGATGACGTGAAAGCACAGATTTCATCATCTCGTCAAAATCAACCTTTTGATTTAGTTCAAAAACCTGTATTTCAAAACCATGCTGCGTCCAAAACGTCATTAAGCGTTCATAGACTTCATCTTGTTGCGCAGCATGAAATCCAGATTTTTGATTGTAGATAATCGATAAGGGGCGCAAATTTTGATTCACTCAGTTCACCCTTTGAAATTATGCCTCCATATTTTTGTGCATAAAATCAACAAATAAAAGCCCGTTTATGTAAATTTTGGATGATGATTATTCAATTTATCAATAATAATTCTCAAAAAAATAAAATTAAATAAATAATTGTTTTTAAATAAAATTTTTAATAAAAATAACATGCATAAAAAAAACATATAAGCCTAAAAAAAACTGACAAAAAACTTAAAAACAATAACTTAAGAAAAAATATACAGCTTTTCATTAACCTGCCATATGATCCAATAGTCTTATTTTTTTTATGATTTTGTGCTTTAATACAGCCACTTTTTTTACTTCATCTATTTTCATTGTAAACCAATGAATAGAATTGTACGTCGTACACACTTTAAAAAGGCATGACCATGACCCAAGTGAACGCACCAGAATTCGTTCGTCACCCTAAGCTTATTGCATGGGTGGAAGAAATTGCAAAATTAACCAAACCAGCAAAAATCGAATGGTGTGACGGAAGCGAAGAAGAATATCAACGTCTGATCGACTTGATGATCGCTAACGGCACCATGCAACAACTTAACCAAGAAAAACATCCTGGTTCTTATCTTGCAAATTCTGACCCTTCTGACGTTGCTCGTGTTGAAGATCGCACTTACATCTGCTCTGAAAACCAAGACGACGCTGGCGCAACAAATAACTGGGTTGCTCCTGCTGAAATGCGTACAAAATTAAATGGTTTATTTGATGGTGCAATGGAAGGTCGTACAATGTACGTGGTTCCATTCTCTATGGGTCCTTTAGGTAGCCACATTGCGCACATCGGTATTGAATTAACTGATTCTCCTTACGTTGCTGTTAGCATGACTAAAATGGCTCGTATGGGTAAAGCGGTTTATGACGTGCTAGGTACAGATGGCGAATTCATCCCATGTGTACACACAGTTGCTGCTCCACTTAAAGATGGTCAGAAAGATGTTGCTTGGCCTTGCAACAACGAAAAATACATCGTTCATTACCCAGAAACTCGTGAAATCTGGTCTTACGGTTCTGGTTACGGCGGTAATGCTTTACTTGGTAAAAAATGCTTAGCACTTCGTATTGCATCAGCAATGGGTCGTGAACAAGGTTGGTTAGCTGAGCACATGCTTATTTTAGGCGTGACAAATCCACAAGGCGAAAAACACTACATCGCAGCAGCATTCCCTTCTGCTTGTGGTAAAACAAACTTCGCAATGTTAATTCCACCAGCAGGCTATGAAGGCTGGAAGATTGAAACTGTAGGTGACGATATTGCATGGATCAAACCAGGTGAAGATGGTCGCTTATATGCAATCAACCCAGAAGCTGGTTTCTTCGGTGTAGCACCTGGTACAAATACCAAGACTAACCCGAACTGTATGGCGACACTTCATAAAGATGTAATCTATACAAACGTCGCTGTTACAGACAATGGCGAAATTTGGTGGGAAGGTCTTTCTAAAGAAGTTCCTACTAACTTAACCAACTGGAAAGGTCAACCTCACGTTGATGGTGAAAAAGCTGCACATCCAAACGCACGCTTCACAGTTTCAGCTGGTCAATGCCCTTCTATCGATGCTGACTGGGAAAATCCAGCTGGTGTACCAATTTCTGCGTTCATCTTCGGTGGTCGTCGCGCAGACACAGTACCTTTAGTATCAGAAGCTTTTGACTGGGTTGATGGCGTTTATAAAGCTGCAACGATGGGTTCTGAAACAACTGCTGCTGCTGTTGGCCAACAAGGTATCGTTCGTCGTGACCCATTTGCAATGCTTCCATTTGCTGGTTACAACATGGCTGATTACTTTGGCCACTGGTTACAACTTGGTCAAGAGGTTGGTGCTAAAGCAGAAGCTGCTGGTAATAAATTACCAAAAATCTTCAATGTAAACTGGTTCCGTCGTGATGCAGAAGGCAACTTCGTATGGCCTGGTTTTGGTCAAAACATGCGTGTTCTTGAGTGGATTATTGATCGTTGTGAAGGTCGTGCAGAAGCAACAGAAACTCCAATCGGTTTAGTTCCTACATATGAACAGTTGAACTGGGCTGGTATTGACTTCTCTAAAGAACAGTTTGATACAGTAACTTCTCAAGACAAAGATCAATGGATCAAAGAGATTGAAAGCCACACTGAGCTGTTCACTAAACTTGGTGCTCGCTTACCTCAAGCGCTTAAAGATCGTCAAAATGAATTATTAAATGCAGTAAAATCTGCTTAATTCATTTTTCCTCTTGCACAAAGAGGGATTAAGAAAAATTAAAAGGTCGCTACGGCGGCCTTTTTTTATGGCTTTTCGAAATTATCAATTAATCCCCTAATTAACCACAACTATTCCCATTAAGCTTTAGAGGAAATAAATTGCAAAATTAACAAATATTAACAATAATGATAATAATAGTATTTCTCATTTATTTTATATGGTTGTCGGTATGAGTTCTTCCCCTCTGTTCAAACGTAGTCGATTGTTTTTAGCTATCTCAACGTTAATTAGCATTAGTTCATATAGTTATGCACTCGATGATGAGACACAACAACTCCCAACGATTAAAGTTCAAGCCACTCAAAATGACGACAGCAGTGAAAAAACTAAAGCTTACAACATTAAAAATAGTTCAAGTGCAACTAAACTCAATATTGAAGCCAAAGAAATTCCACAAACGGTCAATGTGGTAACGCGTCAACAGATTGAAGATTTCGGACTGACTAGCTCAAGAGATATTTTAAACAACACCCCAGGCGTAACTGTTAATTCGCTTGAAACCGAACGCTCAGTGTATATGGCACGAGGATTTGAAATCTCCAACATTCTTGTTGATGACGTAGGTTTCCCTTCAAGTGTATGGAATTATAATGACACCAATCCAGATAGCTTCTTTTATGATCGTATTGAAGTGATTAAAGGAGCAGATGCACTGACCAATGCTTTCGGTGATCCAAGTGCGACTATTAACTATATTCGTAAGCGCCCAACTAAAGAGTTTCAAGCGAACGCCGGATTGAGCTATGGTTCATGGGATACGCAACGCTATGAAGCCGATGTATCAGGCAGCTTAACACCTAATGGTAATATTCGAGGTCGCCTCAGTGCTTTTGAACAAACTGGCGACTCACATTTAGATCGCTACTCTTCTGAGAAAAATGGTATTGCAGGCGTATTGGAAGCCGATCTTACAGATACTACGCTATTGTCTGTTGGTGCCAGCCAAGAAAAAAATAAGCCCAATGCCAATAACTGGGGTGCTTTACCTCTGATGGATTCTTCAGGTAAACAAATTAGTTATGATCGTTCATACAATCCAAACCCAGACTGGGCTTATTGGGACAATACGTCTCGAAATGCATTCATCGAGTTAAAGCAAAAGTTCTTGGAAACTTGGTCTGCTAACCTAAGTTACAACTACAATGAAAAAGAACGCCAAAGCCAGCTACTTTACTACTATGGCTATCCAAATGCAGATGGTTCAAATGTAGATCTTACAGCTTGGGGTGGAAAAGAACATAACAAGCTACAAACTGCTGACTTTAACTTACAAGGCAAGTTCGATCTTTTAGGGCGTGAGCATGAAGCAATTTTAGGCTATACATTCTCTCAAAGTGAACAAAATGATAAGCAAAAATCTGGGACTATCCTCGATAGTAATGTTGGAACTTGTACCCGTGGTACAGTACCAAATACCTATGAAGCACAATGTACAACAGGCTGGGCAAGCTGGACACCAAACAATGTTTCATGGAGTTCTTTTTCAGATGCAGCAGATTACACGCAACGCAATCAATCTGTTTATGCAGCAACACGTTTACATTTAACGGAAGACCTCAAACTCACATTAGGTGCGAACTATGTTCAGGCCAAAAGTGAAGGGACAAGTTATAGTGCGCCAATGAATTATGATGAAAGCAAAGTTTCACCATATGCTGGTATTACCTATAACTTCACGCCTGAGTATACAGGCTATATGAGTTATACCTCTATTTTCCGTCCACAAACCTCAATTGATGAGACAACTGGTAAAGTAGCTGATCCAATTGAAGGCAAAAGCTATGAAATTGGAGTAAAGAGTGCATGGTTAGACAACAAACTTACAGGTACACTCGCTATCTTTAGAACTGAAGAAAATAATTACCCACTTAGACCAACTGATAGCCACCCGCTTAATCGTACCTCTGCAATCAGCGACTTACGTTCACAAGGTGTAGAAGTTGGTTTAGCAGGACAATTAACTGATCAAGTCAATGTATCTTTGGGTTACACCCAATTTAGTCTCCAAGACTTAAAAAATGGTGGTGCAGCTCGAACCTACAATCCGACCCAAAGTTTCAACTTACTAACAACCTACTCCCCTACCCAATTACCGAAATTAAAAGTTGGTGCTGGCGTAAAATGGCAGAGCAAAATTACACGCTTTGATCCAACTTACTCGACTTATCTCAAACAAAGCGATTATGCCTTGCTGAGTTTAATGGCGAGCTATGAGGTTAGTTCAAACTTTACCATTCAAGCTAATGCAGATAATGTCACCGATAAAAAATACCTCAATAGCTTCACTGATGGGCAGGCATTCTACGGAGAACCAGCCAACTATACGGTAGCTCTTAAATTTAAATACTAATAAAAAAGCCCTCTTATCTAAGAGGGCTTTTTTAAATGCTTAAGCAGCAGCTGTGGTATTTGGTTTATTTGCTAGATAAGCTTCTAAACTTTCAACTTCGCTCGGTGCAAAATTCAAACCTAATTTAGAGCGTCTCCACAAAACATCCTGACTGTTCGTCACCCACTCAAAACGGCATAAATAATCTACTTCACGAACATACAAACCTTGTCCAAAGTGCTGTCCAAGTTGCTCAACTGAACTTGCCTCGCCCAGAATATTCCAAATGCGTGAACCATAAGCTGAAGCCCAACGTTTAGCTAGCGCTTCTGATGCATCAGTAACTTGAGCACGAATTTCAAGAATTAACTGCTCTACTGACTCCATATTTTCGCCACCAGGTAAAGCTTCTGTTGCAGTCCAACTTCCTTTCATTTCAGGGAAAAATGCTTTTAACTGCTGCATAGCCGACTCAGCCAGCTTACGATAAGTCGTCAACTTACCGCCAAATACTGAAAGCAACGGCGCTTGATCTTCTGACTCTTTTGATAAAGCCAAAGTATAATCACGAGTGATCGCAGATGGATTATCCGACTCATCATCACACAATGGGCGTACACCAGCAAAAGTCGAAACAATATCCGCTTGAGTCAATTGTGTTTTGAAATGCTCATTACTGACCTTAATCAAATAATCTGTTTCTTCCTGCGTAATTTTTACTTGTGCTGGATCACCTTGATACTCACGATCCGTAGTACCGATCATCGTGTATTGGTCTAAATATGGAATTGCGAATACGATACGACGATCATCATTCTGCATGATAAATGCTTTATCACCTTCATATAGCTTCGGCACAATGATATGACTACCTTGAATTAGACGGATGCCATAAGGTGATTTCAGCTGTAAATCTTGTTTAATGAATTGTGCAACCCAAGGTCCAGCAGCATTCACTAATGCTTTGGCCTTAATCTGGAATTGACCTTTTTCATTTTCTAAATCAACAACCCAGTATTGACCTTCACGTTGAGCAGACAAACAACGTGTACGTGTTACAACATCAGCACCTTTTTCACGCGCATGCATTGCATTTAACACAACAAGTCTAGAGTCATCGACAGCACAGTCTGAATACTCAAAACCACGGGTAATAGCTGCTTTTAACGGACTATCTTCTTTAAAATAAACGTTATTTGAACCTAATAGCTTTTCACGCTTACCCAAATGATCGTAAAAGAACAAACCAGTACGAATCAGCCATGCAGGACGTAAATGAGGACGATGCGGCATGATAAAACGCATTGGGCGAATAATATGAGGCGCTTTTGCCAATAGCACTTCTCGCTCAGCTAACGCCTCACGCACCAAACGAAATTCCTTATGCTCTAGGTAACGTAAACCACCATGAATGAGCTTACTGCTTGCAGATGATGTATGGCTTGCTAAATCGTCTTTTTCACATAAGAACACAGATAAACCACGCCCAGAAGCATCCGCAGCAATACCAACACCATTGATACCACCACCGATAACCGCGAGGTCATAAATTTTGTCATTTGACTGAGGAGAAGTTTGCATAAATCACCGCAAATTTTCATTATTGTTCAATATTGAAAATTAAAACATATCAAATGAAAATAAACAATTAAAATTAGCCAAAAAAATGCCAATTAATAGACATTTTTAGATGAATGGTAAAAAATGAAAATGATTTAATGAAATTATGAAAATTAACTGTAGGACTGATTGATAAAGCGTTGTGTTGTATTAATCTATAA
Organism: Acinetobacter sp. NBRC 100985; assembly: GCF_000241225.1. Taxonomy (NCBI): domain Bacteria; kingdom Pseudomonadati; phylum Pseudomonadota; class Gammaproteobacteria; order Moraxellales; family Moraxellaceae; genus Acinetobacter; species Acinetobacter sp. NBRC 100985. Next base: position 188,822 of record NZ_BAEB01000023.1, read on the forward strand.
AAAAATTGAGCCAAACTTTCGCAGGCTCAATAAAAGTAACAATTTTTCGAAAATGAATATTTATTTGGCGATAATTAACCCGATTCCTAAATCTCGGATGATTTTAGTGTATTGTTCGTTGGGTTGCTGATCAGTAAAAATACAATCCACTTGCTTAAGCGAACCTAAACGAATCATTGCATTACGGCCAAACTTGGTACTGTCAGCTGCCAGAAAAACCTGTCTCGCACTTGAAACGATTTCCTGAGATACACAAACTTCCTGAAAATCAAAATCTAGTAAAGTCCCATCTTCATCAATACCACTAATTCCAACCAAAGCATAATCCGCTTTAAATTGTTTAAAGAAATCAGCTGTTGCCTGTCCAATTACACCACCATCAGGACGAACACGACCGCTAGCAATCAAGACTTCAAAGTCTTCTTTGGTGCTTAGAATTTTCGCAACATTTAAGTTATTGGTGATGATTTTTAACCCCGTATGATTCAGCAATGCATGAGCAATGGCTTCTGTCGTGGTCCCAATATTAATAAACAGAGAAGCATGATCTGGTACAGCCGCTGCAACAGCTGCTGCAATGATCCTTTTTTCCTCAAGCATGTGACCTACGCGCATAGTATATTCAGTATTTTCAACACTTGAATCATGCGCCGCACCACCATGATAACGACGTAACAAACCTTCATCCGCCAATTGATTAATATCACGGCGGATAGTTTGAGGCGTAACATCGAAATACTGAGCAAGTTCTTCAATACTTATATAGCCACGTTCTCTCACTAATTCGAGGGTTTTTTGTTGGCGTAGTATCAAGCTCATGCTCATTCGTCCTATGTTATTTTACGTCATAAAATTTGGGCTATTTTAACTTAATCCTCTGCCCAATCTCGAGTACGTCCAACTGCTTTTAACCAACCCTTATAGAGTTTTTCAGTTTCAGCCTGTGAACACTCAGGAGTGAAAGTATTTTCGATGGTCATTCTACTCTTTAATTCATTGAGATCCGACCAGAAACCGACAGCCAAACCAGCAAGGAAAGCAGCACCCATGCCTGTTGTTTCTTTCATTGCAGGACGTTCAACAGATGTTCCCATGATATCCGCTTGGAATTGCATCAAGAAATTATTCGCTGTTACACCACCATCCACACGCAAGGTACGTAACTTTTCACCCGAATCTTGCTGCATCGCATCCAAAACATCACGCGTTTGGTAAGCAATCGACTCTAATGTCGCACGGATAATATGTTCGATACTAACTCCACGAGTAATACCTAAAATTGCACCGCGCGCTGTTGGATCCCAATAAGGTGCACCTAGACCTGTAAATGCAGGTACGACATAGACGCCATTGCTATCTTTGACTTTGGTTGCATAGTACTCAGAATCATGCGAATCATTGATCGCTTTCAGTTCATCACGCAACCACTGCACGCATGAACCACCATTAAATACTGCACCTTCTAGCGCATAATTCACTTCACCACGTGGGCCACATGCAATCGTTGTTAATAGACCATGCTCTGATTGAACAATACGTTTTCCAGTATTCATCAATAGGAAGCAGCCAGTCCCATAGGTATTTTTCGCCTGTCCAACTTCAACACACATTTGACCAAATAAAGCAGCTTGTTGATCACCAGCAATACCAGCAATAGGAATACCAACTTCTTGACCGCTAATGGTATGTGTATAACCGTAGACTTCTGAAGAGCTTCGAACTTCAGGCAGCATTGCTTTTGGAATATTTAAGGCTTCAAGTAACTTATCATCCCACTCAAGCGTTTCAATGTTAAACAACATCGTGCGTGAAGCATTGGTATAGTCAGTTACATGAACTTGGCCGTTGGTCAATTTCCAAAGCAACCAAGTATCGATCGTACCAAATAAAAGCTCGCCACGTTCTGCACGTTCACGGCTGCCTTCAACGCGATCAAGAATCCACTTAATTTTAGTCGCAGAGAAATATGGATCAAGAACCAAACCCGTTACTTTATGAACGTAATCTTGCCAACCCTCTTGACGAAGTTGATTACAAATCTCATTGCTTTGGCGGCTTTGCCATACAATTGCATTGTAAATAGGTTTACCTGTCTTTTTATCCCAGATGACAGTAGTTTCACGTTGGTTGGTAATACCAATCGCTGCAATTTGGTCACTTGAAATACTCGCTTGCGCTAAGGCTTCAACCCATACTGCGCTTTGAGTTGCCCAGATTTCCATAGGATCGTGCTCAACCCAACCTGGCTGCGGGTAAATTTGCGTGAATTCACGCTGAGCAATACTGATGACATTCGCATCGTGATCCAATACGATCGCACGTGAACTCGTTGTACCTTGATCAAATGCAACCACATATTTTTTTTGACTATCTGTAGAGATCATGACATACCTATCCAGACTTGCTTTCGTCTAGTGCAATAAATTAAACGCCCGTTAAAAAACGGGCTCCAATACTGCAAAAAAGCAATGACTTCTGTATTAAATAAAAAACTTGGCAGATTATATGCAAAATTGTTCGAAAACGAAAATTCTTTTCTATAACTTTGAACCTAAATTCGATGAATAGCCTTTGTTTTAAAGAATCCTCACAATTCAAAATCTATTTTATGCGATACTTGAACCAGAAATAACAGGACCATTGATATGAAAAAAACGAATTTATTTTTTATTATGAGCGGAACCCTTTTGATTGCGGCATGTCAAAGCAGTCCACACCAATACAACGGCGTGACCGGTTATCAAATTGAAAGTAAAACAGCAACTTCTGCAACGCTTGCATATACATTGGCTGGTCGTAGCAATCGTGATATTGATGAGAAAAAGCTCCAACATGCCTGCAAACAAGTGCTGGGTGTAGAAAAAAATTATAAACTTTCTGTGCTGAGTGTGAATGAAATTGTGAATCCAACACAAGAAGAGCAATACGGTGTAAAAATTGGAAACAGTCGAGCAACTTTTGGTCTATCCAACTCTCCTGATTTAAACAATAGCGAAGGCTATGCAACTCGTCAGGCACTTGAAGCTCGACCTTCAACGCTGAAAGTCGTTCGTTATACTTGCTCTTAATAAAATAAATTCAATAATAAATGATGTGTGAACCTTTGTTGATTCACACATCTACATCATTTTTATATTTTTAAAACATCATGAATTGAAGCGTCTTTATCAAAAACAGATTTCGCAAATGGACATAAAGGAATAACTTTTACTTGACGCTCCCTTACAAAAGCAATCAATTCATCTAAAAGTTGTCGCCCCACGCCTTGACCTCGAAAGCGTTCGTTCACATCTGTATGATCAATGATCAGCATTGAATCACCCGCCCATGTATAAGCCATTTCTCCTGCGACTAAATCACCTTGAATCAACTTAAATACACCGTGCTTCCCATCATCTACTTGCTCAAAACTCATAAATCACCTTTATTCGCTAAATGCGTCATCAAATCAAATTTGATTTCACATTGATGTTTTAGCATGAGGTTGAACGAGCTTGTGTTGAGTTTTTATATCGTAGTTGAAAAATGATTCAGGCAGTAAATTACTATTTCGTGCGATAAAAACTCACATTGCGAAACTCTTTTGCCTCATCTAAATCTGGCCAAGTCGTCGCACTCCGCTCATCTATTTTTAAATATTGAGGATGACTAAAATTTTTAACTCGACTATCTGCAACCCAAACTTCTGGTGCGAATTTTAAAAACTCGTCTAAAAAGAAACGATTACATTGATCATAAAGCACATCAGCAGCAAGCAGTACATCGACTTGTTCTGACTTGTACAAATCATCAAGGTATTCAAGTTCAACATTATTCAATAATGCATTTTCGCGACATGATTCCAAACTAATTTGATCAATATCACAGCAAATTACGCGCTTTGCTCCTGCCATTTTTGCAGCAATCGCAACCACACCTGAGCCAGCCCCAAAATCAAGCACAACTTTATCTTTCACATGATGTGGTTCAGCAAGTAACCATTGCGCCATCGCCAGCCCTGATGCCCAACAAAAGATCCAATACGGTGTTTCATTCCAAATACGGCGGATGACTTCATCATCCAAACGATCTGTGGGAAATACTGGAGGAATTAACCACAATGAAATCGGTGTTTCAGGTAACTGCTGTGCCAATAAATCAGTGTTTGGAATAACTTCATGCAAAGCTTTAAGCAATTGCTCAGGTGCTTTCGCAAATTGAAAAGTACAACTCATATTTCTTTCATTCTTGAAAAAAGCCCCTCTACTCAGAGGGGCTAAAATATTAACCTAAAGCTTTTTCTGCGGCTTCTACCGTTTGACGAATCAAAGTGGTAATTGTCATCGGGCCAACACCGCCAGGTACAGGCGTATATGCAGAAGCAATTTCTTCAATGCCTACCAGTTGAATATCACCAACACCACCGCCATCACGAGGATGGAATCCAGCATCAACAACAACTGCACCTTGTTTAATCCAATCTTTTTGGATCAATTCTGCTTTACCTACAGCACCCACGATAATATCGGCTTGTTTAACAAACTCAGCAAGGTTCTGTGTACGTGAATGGCAAATCGTTACCGTTGCGTTCGCTTCCAATAACATAGCAGCCATTGGTTTACCTAAAATAGCTGAACGACCAACAACAACAGCATGTTTACCCGCGATTTCGATATTGTTTTCTTTTAAAATCGTCATGATACCTGCTGGTGTAGCAGAACCATAGGCTGCCTCACCCATTGCCATGCGACCATAACCAAGGCAAGTTACACCATCTACATCTTTTTCTAAAGAAATCGCATCGAAACACGCTCTTTCATCAATTTGTTCAGGTACTGGATGTTGAAGCAAAATGCCATGAACATCTGGATTGGCATTTAATTTTTCAATTTCAGCAAGTAATTGTTCTGTTGTGGTTTCTTTTGGAAGTTCTACTTTCAAAGAATCCATGCCCACACGACGACAAGCATTCCCCTTCATACGCACATAAGTTGCAGATGCGCCATCATCACCAACTAAGATTGTTGCCAAAATTGGGGTACGACCCGATTTTGCTTTTAATGCTTCTACACGTACCAACAAATCCGTTTCAATTTGTTTTGCCAATGCACGACCGTCTAAAACCAATGCCACAGCGCATCTCCAAAGTGGGTATGAATCAATTGTGTAAATAATACATGATAATTTCGCCAATATTCTTTTAGATGTTGTTTTTATGTGCATATTCGCTATAAACACTATTGTTTTTTTTCTAAAGATTGCTAATATGTGCATCACCAAGAGATGGCGGGGTGGCAGAGTGGTCATGCAGCGGACTGCAACTCCGTGTACGCCGGTTCGATTCCGACCTCCGCCTCCATTGGTAAAGCCCGAGTGGTGAAATCGGTAGACACAGGGGATTTAAAATCCCCCGCCCACAAAGCGTGCCAGTTCGAGTCTGGCCTCGGGCACCATCTTTCAACTAGTGTTTGATGGTGCAAATAAAAATCCAGCGTAAGCTGGTTTTTTTATGTCTAAAATTTAAAGAAATAAAAAGCCAAGTATTGAAACTTGGCTTTTTGCATTACCTAACTAAGCCACTTGCTGTGCTGTATTCACTGGCATAAGATTCGCATCTAGACTAAGTTGATGCTGTCTACTTTCATCAATCATATAAGTTGCTTGCTTAATAGAATCGACAAAATTCCATTGAGATTGTACTTGCGAATTATCAAATTGTACGACCAAGTAACCTCTTTGATTTAAATTACAATAATTTAGTTCATCAATTAATGTTTTAAATGCAAATTCAAACTGCTGTAATTGCGCCAAAGGAATATTGAGGTATTTTTCAAGTCCCGGTGAAGACACCGAACTCGTTGCCAACTCAACACCAACATATGCCCCATCTTTACTATATAAATTTGAAGACCAAGCGTTGTGCGTATCTCCTGCCAAAACAACAATTTTCTTTTTCAACTGCGCTAATGTACCGTACAAAATTTCACGTTCAGTGAAATAGCCATCCCAAGCATCTAAATTATAAGGTGCAGTGGTAAGGACTCGTGCTTTTTCTTGTTCTGTAAGTGTTGGATCATTATTTTGCAAACGAACTTTTAGTGTTACCAGCTCAGTAATTTGCGTATTCATTTTTGCAAGTGTGTCAGCACTTGGATTACCAGATGTAATTTCAGCCAAAGAAAGCAATAATTCAGCAGGAATAAACATTTTCGCCATTAAAATCTGCTGACCTAGCACATTCCATGTTGCAGTTGACTGTTGTAATTTTCCAAGCAACCAATCACGTTGTTCGAACCCCATTAAAGTACGCGCTGGGTTGGTGAGATCCGCTTGGAATTTAGTAATATCTAAGCCTATAGCTGTTAAATAATTTGCATAATCCAACTGTTCATCACGTGCAATAATACGTGTATCCAACATAGTAAGTTGAACAAGATTACCGAAATCGAATTGGCGATAGATTTTTACATGTTGATCATCAACAGGACGAATTGGCATCCACTCAAAATAGGCTTGTAGAGCTGCTAGTTTACGATCCAAGAAAGAACCTTCATTTTCTTGATGATTCTCCGCCCCATCTTTCCACGTATCATTCGCTAACTCATGGTCATCCCAAATCACAATAAATGGATGACGTTGATGAGCAGCTTGTAAGTCTTTATCTTTACGATACAGTGCATAACGTTTGCGGTAGTCATCTAATTTAATAATTTCTTTATTGTTATCCACTGGCAAAGTACGACCAAGTTTTTCGGCATCTTCAGTTGCATAACCATCAGCGCCATATTCATATATGTAGTCACCCAAATGAATAACCACATCTACATTTTGCTTTGCCATTTCACGATAAACGTAAAAATAACCCGCAGGATAATTGGAACATGAACAAACAGCAAAACTCACTTTAGTTGTTGTTGTTGGCAAAGTTTTGGTCTGTCCTACTGGAGAAATCTTTTCTCCAAAAATAAAACGGTAAAAATAACTTTGATCAGGAATGAGGCCTGTTGCATCCACCTTTACGGTAAAATCTTGTGATGCTGATGTTGTCACTTTATCTGTTTTAATGATTTGTTTAAACTCTTGATCTTTTGCAATTTCCCACGTCACTTGCAAACGTGCGCTCGCCTCATTCGGGGTTAAACGAGTCCATAAAATTACGCGATCTTGCAATGGATCACCACTTGCTACCCCATGTTCAAAATTCACCTGTAATGTTGATGATTCCTTGTCAGAACTATCATTACACCCCGTAATACCAACCGATAAAGATAATGCCCCAAAGCCAAATAAGCTGTTTTGAATGAGTGCCCGTCTCGAAATTTTTGCTGTCATTTGATAGCTACCTTCGTTTTATAACTATAAATGATTGAAATTACGCTGCTTAGATGAACTTTTGATCTCAGTTTGATGAAAGAATCATGAAAACCCCCTCATATCGCTCACTTTTCATCAGATAAATGCATGAATTGATTGAAAAGAAAGCAAATAACAAGTTTAACTCTTGCCAAGTTTTAAAGTGTCCTCTATTATTGCGCACATGCCCGAGTGGTGAAATCGGTAGACACAGGGGATTTAAAATCCCCCGCCCACAAAGCGTGCCAGTTCGAGTCTGGCCTCGGGCACCATCTTTCAACTAATGTTTGATGGTGCAAATAAAAATCCAGCGTAAGCTGGTTTTTTTATGCCTAAAATTCAAGAGAATAAAAAAACACCTTAATTCAAAAATAAACTAAGGTGCTGTATATAGATCAATAGACTACATCATTCAATACCAATAATTTTACCATTCGCATCATGATGAATGACTGTTACCTTCTGTTGGCGACCACTCTGAATCTGTTGCTCAGGCATTTCAAAATAACGTGCGTAATCGACCAGTCCTTTTTGAACGACATGCGTTTTATGAACACGCTTGGCTGGTAAAAATCCCCACAACAGCAATGCTACTGCACATGCAAATAAAGCCGTTGCACCATGCTCAACACCATTACTAAAAGCTGCCATTAGACGCTGCGCCAAATGCGTTTTCTGAAACTCAACTAACAACCAAATTAAAATAAATGGGCGCCATAATAATAACCATCCACCCCACATCATTGCAGTCGTCGTGGTAGAAGCATAACGCTTATGCCAAGGAAGCTGACGACGTAAATCAATAATCAAACTATTTGCTTTCATTGCTCTTTACTCAGCAAAATAAGTCTTTCGACTCAACGAATTCCACGATCTGGGCTAATCCAACGCGCTCGCTTCTCTTCACCACGTACTAACACCTTAGGAAAGGCGACAATCGTTGCCGTTATCGTAATTAACCAAAATACAAAGGGATACCAAATCATCCAATAGTAGTTTTTCCCCAAGTTCGGTTCATAACGACTATCCATCCATTTGCTTAAGGCAAACTGAATTAAACAGGTCGCCCCTAACAAAATGCCGCTACCATATGGTAAAAAAGGTGAACTCACAACAGCTAATGCAGGTATTGCCAATACAAAATGCAGCAGCCAAATTACAGCCATAATAAGCATCAAATATGACCAAATGAGTGTCAAACAAAGTTCAAACATCAAAGGCCATAAAAAATTTAATTTAGGAATAAAAAAACATCAATATTTTTTACGAGGACTTGTGCTCCCCCCATTGCCCAGCGTAGACGCTGTTTCCATAAGCCATTTAAGGTTTCTGGCATGAGTATCCAAACTAATGCATTCGGTTCAAATCGCACGTCCCAGCCTGCACGCTGTAATTTCCATGTGATATCAATATCTTCCGTCAACATATTTGGAGACCAATAGTCGACTTGATGTACTGCACTTTTACGGAATGCTGTTATCACACCTGATACCGTAAATAAACGCCCAAAAGTTCGTTGTGCACGCTTGATCATACCAACAATCGAAGAAAACTCCCCAACCTGAATCCGTCCTAATAAAGTTGATCGGGTACGTATACGTGGATTACCAGTGACTGCAGCAACCGTTGGATCTTCTAAGAAATGACGGATCATCCATTTGGCAGCATGCGGATCCAATAAAGCATCACCATCAATCCCAATTAGAAACTCAGCATCCGTCATCAAACTACCCGCCTGTAAGCCCATCGCCTTGCCTTGGTTTTGTGCTAAATGAACAACTCGTAGTTTTTCATATCGTGCTGCAAGCCGATCTAGGACCTCACCAGTATTGTCAGAACTACCGTCATTGATCGCAATGACCTCGAAGTTAGGATAGTCCAATTGCAAAGCATGACTGATGGTTTCTTCTGCATTGTCGCCTTCATTAAAGCAAGGAACTAATACGGCAACTTTTGGATACTCAGCCAAGGCCGCAGGTTGCTGATATGGTGGTTCCTGACGCTCCTTCCAGTAAAAAATAATTGCCCCCATCATCCATAGATAAGACATGAATAATGGGTAATAAAATACGAACTTGATGGCATGCGCCCACAATGATGCAATAATAGTCATTAAGTTGACTCCATTAAGGCACAAGCTGTGGTGATTTTAATGCGAAAGCCTTATGCATAATCTCTACATCAGGATGTCCTTTAATTGGATCATCTGGATAATAAGCAACATGCATAGCTCCTTGCTGATAAAGGGACTTGATGGTTTCAGCCATTTCTTCAGAAGGAACTTTTTGATCGTTACGCCAATTAATGGCTTGTAACTCCATCACCGTTTTCTTAATCCCATTAGGATATTTTTTGACGCGATTTAAAATATCGGTATAGAACTGATTTGGATTTTTTGACTGCTCCATATAAGGCATTGCCATAATCGCAGTAAAATCATAACGATTTAATGACTGTTCCAACGATTGTGCATACCAGTTTTCTGCATAAGGATTAAGTGCAACTTGTGCATATAGATTACGAGCAGTCAATAAATAAGGTTGATATTGACGAACCTCAGTGGCTAACTGCATTGCAAAATCATCTAAGTAATTTGTTTTGTAGGCAGTCCATTTTTGCAATTCTGCATCATTACTTCGTATTTCTGCTAAGTCGGTTGGTAAACCCTGCTTTGCGTAGGCAGCCAAAGCATCAGGGCTTGCATCTTCATAATCTGACAAGGTCACATCATCATGAAACAATAGACCATCAAACGGTGTTGATTTAGCTAAATCTTGGTAAATTTCTTTGATCGTTTGACGCGCGTCAGGAGAGAATGGACTAAGACGGATATATCCCATATTTAAATGTTCGCCAGTTTTGGCTTGTTGGGTTTCCACTAAATCCTTTGAGACAGTATCTGTTTTCGGTAATTCCCAAGCCAATAATGGCATCCACGCATATAAACGTTGCACTGGTGTACGGGTCTGAATTTGCCATGCAACACGATTGAACAAATCAGCACGCATTGGAATATGTCGATTTGGGAAATACACCATATCCGCAGAACCATTGGCATCAGGATCAGAAAAAGCTTGTAAATAAACAGTATTTACACCCATCGCGTTAATTCGATCGAGCAAATTTCCTAGATTACGTTCTTGTTGTTGAGGATCTGGATCATAAATGTAATCCAAATCGACATGCATAATCTTCTGCGGACGATTATTGTCATTTAAATTGAGTTCACGGTTTTTAATTTCTTGTGCCAATGCACTCGTCGACATATTTCCTTGTACAAGAATACGACTCATATTCTGCAACGATTGTTTTGCATGATCCGCACCGTCATCCAGCGTAATGGTTATCGGCATTCCCAACTGTTTGGCAGTTTGTACCAGTTGCATATTATAGCGACCATAAGGCCAAACCATGACACGCGGAGAACGAAGTCCATGTGATTTCAATAAATCATTGTTCTTTTTTAAATCTTGGAATATACGAGACTGATAGTGCTCGTCACTTTCATAGCTTTTGCTAGCAGAATCATAAATACGTGTAATCGCGGCAGGTTCTAAATTACCTTGAGGATTTCCAACAATCCCTTGATGTAGATGATAACTGTGGCTAGCGATTTCAACTAGCCCACTATTTTGCATCTCTTTAAGTTCTTTCCAACTTAAAATTTTAGCTCGTGAAATTGCTTCACCACCAAAGTCAACTTTCTGACTTTCTTTAGGCTCCAACCAAGAACCAACAACAGCAAGAACAACAGGAACTTTTTTTGCGCGGATAATAGGATATGCATTTTGATAAAATGATTGATAACCATCATCTACAGTCAGTAAAACAGGTTTATTCGGCAAGCTATATTTACCTTCATGCGCCTTTATAAGTTGATCAACATTGATAAAGTGATAGCCATTATTTTTTAACCAATCAAGATGTTCACTAAACTGTTGAGATGTGACCGCATAACTTGGAATCAAAGCATCTTTTCGATCAGTAATTTCATGGTATCCAATAATAGTTAATGCTGTCGCATCAATTTTAGGCGTTGCTGCTAAGAGAGTTGTATTTGCAGCAATGCCGACGACTAAACCTATAATCAATTTATAGGTCGACGATACGATACCTGTTGGCATAGGGATATTTTCTCAAAATTAGAAAATGATTGACCGCAAAACATGCCTTTGAATTTTACATTTTATTGGCAGGTAAAATTTATAGTACGTTAGCTGTCATTTAGGAAGGTATTTATAATTTTGAAAGCTGAAAACAATCTTAAAATTTAATGTGAAATTTTATATATTGATATGATTTTTTATTATAAAAAATACCCCCAATATTCAAAATATTAGGGGTATTTAAAATTAGTATTCAATGAGCTGAAAATTAGGGTCTTCTGCGCGATCTTGTAAATAACAACGCTCTTTACGATAGAAGTAACGATACAATCGATTTACCCAATCTCCTCGACGAAAAGTTTGGATCCGTTTGTTTACTCCATCATATTCGAGTAGCAAAACATTACCATCTTCTGGTGAAAGCAATGTAATTTTATAACTATACTCAGCGTGCGGATGCGAAGGACTTAATTCTTTTATAATTTCTACTTTGTTATCACCATCCATCCAATAGTGCTTATCTGTCAGAGCTTTTGAGTTGACCCAGAACCCTGTTTCTGCACCATCATAAGTATCGATCATAAAAAAATTATTTAGCTCTTTCAAAAGCTCTGACGCGGTAATATCCAAATAATCATTCATATCTACCTCTACTCACTCAATTTTTATCATTTGCTTTGATAAAGCATCATATTTTTGTAATTTACCTTATGAGATCAATAGATTAACCCCTCTATCAACCATCACTTTAAAGCAATTTTTTCCAAAAGGTAAATTTAAATCACATTTTTCAAGAAAAGTTTGATTCAGAAAACATAGCTCTTTTACTCAAAGATATACAGAACTGTCTATAGAATCAACAATTTTGTGCAGAATGTTGCAAATTTTTAAAATAAAAAAATCTTTATAATTCAAAACGATAGAATTTGTTAGAAAAAATGGTTTGTATATTTTTTGTACCCTACTAAAACACTCGTAATTAAACCGAAAAAACAGGCTTTTTTACGAGTGTTTGATCTTAAATTTTTATTATTGATCTCGGGTTTTTACATCAAATAATTCAATTTCAAAAATTAGATTTGAGTTGGCTGGAATAATTTTACCCATCTTACGTTCACCATAAGCCAAATGCGCTGGAACAATGAGTTTACGTTTTCCACCTACACGCATTCCCATGATTCCCTGATCCCAACCTTTAATAACTCGTCCAGTTCCAATTACAGTTTCAAAATAGTTGCCGCGATCAAGCGAGGAATCAAACTTTGTGCCATCCTCTAACCATCCTGTATAGTGAGTCGTAATCAAAGCACCTTTAACTGCTTCTTTTCCTTCACCGACTTTTAAATCAATAATTTCTAGTTCTGCACTCATTTCTCTCTCCAACTAACCTTAATGTGTTACTGTAACTTTTGCCACTGTATATCAACTTGGCCTTTATCACTAAGCAGCGTCCACTCACCATCCATAATATTGAGTTGGAGTTGCATCGTTCGCTCACATAATTGTTCAAGTGCTTCTGTTGTTTCAGGTGTAAGCTGCCAAACTTCAACATTACTTAACGTCTTGATCTTGGTATTTTTCTGCCACCAATCATTTGCCTGTGATCCATAGGTGACAATAGCGACTTGCTTACAACGTGCACTGGCTTTTTTAACTTTATCTTCAGATGGACACCCTACCTCAATCCATTTCTCAAGCAAGCCCGTTAAATCTTTTTGCCAAAGTGCTGGTTCATCAGTCTCGAATAAGTCCTTAGTGAATTCTAGACCTTCATCAGCATAACGTGCATAAGCAAGAATACGCACCATCAAACGCTCAATTGTTTCAGATGGATGCAAGGCAAGTGTTAACTGGTAATCTGCATAGATATGATCATCCATATTGGCGATGTTAATATCTGCTTTATATATCGTTGCTTTTAATGCCATTACAACTTTCCAAATCAGGGGAACATAAAATTTGGCGCTAAGCATACTCTATTTTTGGAAGAAGAATGAGATGATTCGATCTGGTTGTTTTATTCCGCTTCATTTAAACGACAAGCCAATAATTCCGTTTCAAACAACAACCAATCTTGATTTGATTGGCAAATAATCTCTACTCGATTATCAATGCTCTCTTCTACAGATTTATAATTAAACTGCTGCGGATTGAAGTTAAAACTTTTCCAACCTTGATCTGTATTAAAAATCCCTTTGATACGCACCCAATCTTGCTGCGCACAAAGCAAATCTAATAAATCATAAAACTTGAATTGCCAACGTTTGGGTAATTTCCAACCTGCCACCGTATAACCCTGTGACGTTTCAACATAATGGTATGGAAGTTGTTTTATGGCAGGTACATCTTCACTATTTGCCTGCATACTTTGTTGTTTTAATAAAGGTTGTATTTTCCGCTGTATAGGTTGCTGAATCATATCGAGCTGCTGAATATTTACAATACCATGATCAGCCTCAATCCAATGCCGCACATAGGTTTGATATTCTTGTTTCAACTCTAAATAGGCTTCTCTATCCTCATCACTCATACAATCTACATGAGAAATCACGACAATTTGTGCGGCTTTGAGCTGGTCGGTATATAAATTTTGTTCAACCCACGCTTGATCATGTAAACGACTACCGTCAACAACGATGACTAAAGCACGCATATCCAATGTCTTTTGCCAATGCAGCTCAGTTAACTGTTCTAATAATTGCGCTGGATGCCCCAATCCCGTTGGCTCTATAAATAAGCGATCAGGTTTACTTTCACTTAATAACCGAGATAGTGCAATTTGCATTGGAAGTTGACTACTGCAACAAAGACAACCACCTAATAGTTCTTTGACTGCATAGCCTGGCTGTTGAGAAATTAACTGTTGATCTACCCCTATTTGACCAAACTCATTCATTAATACCGCCCAAACTTCATTTTCTGGCTTTTGACTTAATAAATGTTGGAGCAGCGTTGTTTTTCCTGCACCAAGAAAACCAGAAATAATATGTGTAGGCACAGCACGAGAAGCAATCAGTTTCACATAGTTCTCAAAATGAATTTTTTCAAATATTTTATAGATAAAGTTTATAAAAATGCAGCTAATTTAACTTTCCAGCATGATAAAACACAAAACTCATTTTTATCACATTATGATAAATAGTTATCACTTATGATCTAATATTATTATCAATATTGATAAAACAATAGTTTTATACAATTCAGACAAAACGGATATTAATCATCGAATGTTCTAAACACGTAAAATTAGAGCTTATTTTTTGAGCTAAATTACATATTTTCATACATTTTATCATGCTTGATATGCTCATTTATTTACAATGCAGCAACATAAAGTTAATTATTATTTCATATTGTTAAGCTAGTCGTAAAAGATTGTTAAGGATATTGATGTAAAAAATATTGGCACTTAGCATTGACCTCATGCCGAAATGCGAGATTTTGCATACCGCAAATGAATCAAACTTCAGCTGTATTTCAAATGAAATTAAGGATGCCAAACATGAAACTTATTAAATCATTATTAGCTGCTTCATTAACTCTTGCTGCTGCATCAACTTTTGCCGCACCTCAACAAGCTCCAGAAACTGAAGAAAAAGTTGTAGTATCTACGCAAGAGCAACCAGAAACTCAAGGTCAAGCTGCTACTGATGCGACTGCAAGCGAAGCGCCTGCTTCAGCACCAACTGCAACAAACTAAATTAAACTAAAAGGTTCCTCCAGAACTTTTGAGCGCCATTGATTATGTTTATCGCATGATTAATGTTAAAGATCGAACCATGCTGCGGTTCGATCTTTTTATTTTGAAGTGATAAAAATACTTAAATCAGCACTGAGTTGATTTTTTGAAAATACTACATGAAGGCTGCTGTACTTCTTCTAAACGATGAACTTTACGCTGCTCTGCCGCTTCAAAGCGACAACGCTTCCAATCCGTATCTAAATTTAATGCTGGAACTTGTTTAGGTTGACGCTCCTCATCAACAGCAACCATAGTGAAATAGCACGTGTTGGTATGACGAATCGTTCGCTTTTGAATATTCTGCGCTTCAACTCGAATTCCGACTTCCATAGAAGTACGACCAACATGATTGACACTCGCTAAAAAAGTGACCAATTCACCAACATAAATTGGCTCTTTAAAATTTACTTTATCAACGGATAAAGTTACTACATAACTACCTGAATAACGACTCGCGCAAGCATATGCAACCTGATCGAGTAATTTTAAAATTGCTCCACCATGAACATTACCTGAGAAATTTGCCATATCTGGTGTCATTAAAACTGACATCGTCAATTCCGACTGATCATCAGGTGCTTGATTTAATTGGTCTAAAGGAGACATGAGTAAAACTCGTAAAATACGCAACCCCATTATTATGATGTATTAATTCATGTAAACATATGCAAAAATGATCAAATTACCATCAATTATTTTTATACTCTTCTTATTTAGTATTTCAAAATGATTACATCAAGGTCATTTTTATCTGATTTGTCATTCATTATAAAAATCACATTTCAGATAAAAATACCGATTATACAGAAACTTGAACATTAATTCGTTGTCTGTATCAAGCCAGTTATACCATTCACAATCATATCAATCGCAATCGTACCAATTAGCAAAGCAGATAAACGCCCAACAATATCAAAATAACGGTCGATATATTTGGCATGTTTATAACGTAAATGGTCATGAGCAAATTTCATTAAAATAAGAATGCTACACGTTAGTATCAAAGTCACTGCGATCACAGCCATTGCCCCAGTAAAGGGTACACTTATACCTGTTACAACAGCAGCACTGATTGTGCCTGGTCCAATCATAAATGGCATGGCAATTGTCCCAGCTAAATGTTCGGGAGCACCGCGCATTTCACCAATCGTTTCTGCGCCCTGAAAAACATAACGATAGCCAATCACCAAGAAAATCAATCCACCAAAAATTTGAAAAGACTCAAATCTAACATTTAGATAGCGACTAAAAATACTTTCCCCACCCCATGCAAATAAGACAAATACGACAAAGGCAATGAAACAGCCTTGTATTAAGGCTTTACTAAATACCTTTGCGTCAGTATTTCGAATCATCCCAATCATGTAAACACTCATTAGAAAGGGATTCAGTAATGAGAAAAATAGTGCAAATGCATGAATATATGTAGAAAACATAAACATCCTATTATTTGTTCAACTTTTTGATCATCTCGATTGAAATGATGCCCAACGATTCACCTTTAAGATTTTATCAATTGTCTGCATTTATTAGTTGCATTCTGAAGCTCATCATCTTTATCTAAACTTAAAGTCGCTCCTACGCCTAACAAGCTCATATATAGGTTTGCTTGCTGATAGTTAAGCTCTTTAACTTTAAACTTAGCACCTTGATCCGTATAAAGTACATCATCCACAAGCTTTACCTTATATGAAATCAGATCTTTGCGATCATCCATACATAATAAGCCTTTACCTTGTGGGTCGAGCTTTAGTACAGACCAACTCTCACCAACTTTTCCAGACCAACTCCCTGAAAATGACAATCGAGTTGTAGCGAGATTATTAAATTGTGTAGGTGTCATTGTAGTTATAGAAGTACATCCAGCTAAAGTCATTAATAAAACACTTGTTAAAAAGAATTTCTGCACAAGCAACTCCTAACGACATCTAAACAAATAATTTTTACATATTCGTTATGTTCAAATTTACATAGGATGTATTTAAGTAGTATTTGAAATGTAAACTTGAAGGATAAATATTCTTTTATTTTTCTGATCATTAAGATGCAAATTTTTTCTGATTCAAAAAATAAAAAGCCTTTGTTTTCACAAAGGCTTTTTAAGTATTTGGCGGAAGCGGTGAGATTCGAACTCACGGAGGACTCACACCCTCGTCGGTTTTCAAGACCGGTGCATTAAACCGCTCTGCCACGCTTCCAATGGCGGCTATCATATAAATAAAAATTCAACTTGGCAAATCTTTTATTTAAAAAACTACACCGAACGCTCAAAATAAAATCAAAAGTTGCTAATTTGATGAATCTTCGTGCTTTTCATATCGAATTGAATTGATATACCAAAGTTTTTTTCCTAATGGCGTATGAACTTCGACCTCATCATCGACTTGTTTACTGAGTAAAGCTTTAGCCATTGGAGACTCAATTGAGATATGCTGTGGATGATGGTCATAAATTTCATCAACTCCAACAATTCTGAGTGTTTTCTGCTCACCCTGATCATTTTCTATTTCAACCCAAGCCCCAAAATATACTTTTCCGTCCTGTTCGGGCACATAATCGACAATTTTTAATTCTTCTAAGCGCTTACCTAGATATCTAACACGTCGATCAATTTTCCTAAGCAATTGTTTATTATACTGATAATCTGCATTTTCCGATCGATCACCTAAACTTGCTGCCCAATTTACTTTTTTGGTAATTTCAGGTCGCTCGTCATGCCAAAGTTTTTTTAGCTCAGCAACTAATAAATCATGTCCAGTGCGAGTAATTAAATTCGATTTCATAGTTAAAAATACGCTAATACAACATTTTACTTACAAGTTTTTGCATTGTATTCCTTATTTAACCATCGCTAAAGTGTATAAATTTTATTCTTTTTCAAATCAGATGTTTGTGATGTATTTCTCTCTTTTTTATTGTTCAAAATTTGACAATCACTTTTTTGACGCTTATTATGCGCCCCTAAGTTAGTTTTTGTTTATTTTTTATACTTTTTGTAAATGTTGTGAAACATTTACATTGCGTCCCTTTAACTCAATGTCATTTTGAATGACGTTCATGACTTGCCCACCCCTTATTGAATTTATCAACTTTAAAAAGCTAAAGCCGTGTTTTGCTGAGCTTTTAGGGCATAAATTACCTGTAGCGGAGACAACATGCACAGTAATTCAAGTTCTGGGTCTAGGCCTAGCCTTAACTCTTTATCTTCCAAACGTCCATTTCAAGCTTTAGCCTTAGGTGTTGCGATTCTACCTTTTAATAGCTTGAATGCAGAAAAATCGCATCAATACAACACTGTTGTAAACACAAATGTTTTAACTGTCGTTGCAGTTGAAAATCCAACCACAGTTTTTAAAGAAGGTCAGTTCTTACATGGTTTTGGTTATGACTTAGCACGTAACTACGCACAAAGCCTGAATGTAAAACTTGATTTTAAAACCGTACCTGATAATGCCACCGCATTAAAATGGGTAGCACAAGGTAAAGCAAATCTTGCGATGACTACAGCGAACCTTGCTTCGATTGAGGCTAAACAGCTTGTTTCATTTTCAGCGAGTTGTGGCGATCAAGGTACTTTAAGTAAAAATGGTTTAAATCCTCAATTGAATTGGGTCTTTAAACAAGCAGATGATCCTCTTACTTTAACAGCAAGTGGTTTTGTTTGCCAAAGTAAGCAAGCTGGTACTACACAACAGTTAGCATCTTTTTATAATCGAAATGTGGTAAAACCAGAGTCATGGTCAACGATTCAGAAAGATTTAAATCAGCGTTTACCGATCTATAAAGCCAGCTTTAAGCAAAGTGCTGCAAAGTATGATTTAGATTGGCATCTCTTAGCCGCGATTGGTTATCAAGAGTCTTATCTAAAACCTACATCGGTGTCTCCCACGGGTGTACGAGGCCTAATGATGCTAACGAGCGGTACTGCTCGAGCAATGGGTGTGACTAATCGTACTGATCCGGTACAGAGTATCCAAGGTGGTGCTAAGTATTATGATTTGATGTTAGATCAATACGATGACATCCCTTTTCCAGATCGTAACTGGTATGCCCTAGTCGCTTATAATATGGGGCCTGGTGCAGTGAACCAGATTCAGAAACGTATCAAAGCACAAGGTAAAGATCCAAAACAATGGGTTAACCTGTATGACTATTTAGAGCGTAACAAAGCACGCAATGGTCGTTACAAGCAAGCTTTACAATATGTCACGCGTATCCGTACTTATTTAGAGCACATGAAAACCAATAATCGTATTGAGGTCTAACCCAATAGGCATAAAAAAAAGCTACTACTTAGTTAGTACGTTTTA